>DMQT01000066.1:1924-3018 GCA_003455595.1 Betaproteobacteria bacterium | reverse complement strand
GCAGCCGCTCGGGCCGAGCAGCGTGAGCAGTTGTCCGCGACGAGCGTCCAGGCGGGTGATGTCGGCATGGACAAAGCGCGCCGCGCCGCACCAGATGCTGACGATCATTTGTTCGATGAGTTGCTCGGGTCGGTAGCCCCGGTTGGAGCTGGGCTGGGGCAGCGGCCAGCTTTGCAGGGCGGTTTTGAAGTTCAGGCCATCGAGCAGGCGTTTGAGCAGCGCCAGACCGCCCCAGGCGGTGACTTCGCGGGAGGTGAATTTGAGTTCAAAGTCGTCAGCCAGGTTCATGGGGTACCGCTCCAAAAACGCCACAATTCGTTGATTCAAACACAGGATTTCTAATGGCGTCCATTAGAAACCACCCGTGGCGCCAGCAGCTGGGTGGCCACTCGGTTGTCCTGGGGAATCGCTAATGGACAATCTCGGATCATTATTTGCTATCCCTTCATGCAGGCACGTAGCTACCTTGCAGGCTATGAGATAGCTGCGTCAAGCCGCACCCGATTTTGCGAATTCATTCCTGGTGTAAAGTGCATCGGATGTTAGCGAGAGAGTTGATCAATGCTATTGAATGGTGGCCGGATCATCCGCAGCCTCCAGCGTGATCAGCTGGTGCAGCACTTTACGCACCGGCGTGGGAATCGGGGCGCTGAGTGCTTGATACGGTGTCAGCCATAATTGCTGTGTTTGCTCGACACGTGGCAACAGACCGGTCACGTCACACAATTGGGGCGTGATGTGTAGACGAAAATGCGTGAAACTGTGTTTGAATGCGGACAGCCTTGCCGTTAATGCAATTTCCAGACCCAGATGGTTACGGCAATGCTGGGCAAGGTCGGCTTCCATGTCAGTTTCGGGCAGACTCCAAAGCCCCCCCCAGATACCGTTGGGTGGCCGCTGTTGCAACAGTATCTCGCCAGCGTAGCGCAAGATGAGCATGCGGGTGGTTCTCTGCGGAGTCGTTTTTTTCGGGGGAGGTGTGGGTAGGTGGGCGACGTTACTGGTGGCCAATGCGACACAACTGGCGCTGAGCGGGCAATTTGCACAGTTCGGTTTTGCCCGCGTACAAAGGGTGGCACCCAGATCCATCAGCG
>DMQT01000066.1:0-1839 GCA_003455595.1 Betaproteobacteria bacterium | reverse complement strand
CGCTTGACGTTGCCGTCGAGGATGGCGCTGCGTGCTGCGAAGGCAAAAGCGGCAATGGCGGCAGCGGTGGAACGACCGACTCCCGGCAGCGCTGTGATGTCTGCAATCGACGCGGGAAAAACGCCACCATGGCGCGCCATTATTAGCCGTGCTGAGGCATGCAGGTTGCGTCCGCGCGAGTAATAGCCGAGGCCACTCCACAGTGCCAGCACTTCGTCCTGGGCGGCGGCCGCGAGGCACGCAAGATCCGGGAAGCGCTGCAGAAAATGCAGGTAATAAGGGATCACCGTGCTCACCTGGGTTTGCTGCAGCATGATTTCTGACAGCCAGATGCGATATGGGTCGCGGCTCTGCTGCCAGGGCAGATCGTGGCGGCCGGAGGATTTCTGCCAGTGAATGAGTTGCTGCGCGAAGTCGGACATGAGGTGGGAAACTTGAGATTTACTAATCAGGGCAGTGTAGCCCAGTGCACGTGCGAGTTACAAGACGATGCGGCCACAGCTCGGCGGCATGGGAACGTGCTGGATAAAGCCCTGTCCGAATTGTAAATTTCAGCGCGTTAAATCATTTGAACTTTCGTTTCCGCCAAACCTCCTCTATCGTTAACAAGAAATATAAACAATGAGGGTAAGAAAATGTCGTCGTTAACGAATCCTCCTGGAACCGCGGTTTTTCATGCCAGCCTGCTTACGGATCAAGATATTTATTTGTTTAAACAAGGCAGTCATTTTCGCCTGTATGAAAAGCTTGGCCCGCACGGCATGACAGTTGATGGCGTAACCGGTACCTGCTTTGCAGTATGGGCGCCCAATGCTTCCGCCGTCTCGGTGATCGGTGAATGCAATCATTGGCAGGCAAATATCAATGCTTTGCAGCTGCGTGGCGACGACTCGGGGATATGGGAAGGGTTTATTTCTGGTGTCACGGCCGGGGCAAAATATAAATATCGGATTGTTTCCCGCGACGGAAAAATAGCCGACAAGGGCGATCCATTTGCTCCATTCTGGGAAGTGCCGCCGCTAACTGCTTCCCGGGTCTGGGAACTGGATTATGCCTGGAATGACGCTGCATGGATGGCGCAGCGCGCAGAGAAAAACCGGCTGAACGCGCCTTGTTCCATTTACGAAGTGCATCTGGGCTCCTGGCGCCGGGTGCCGGAAGACGGCAACCGTTCCCTCACCTACCGCGAGATGGCGGAATGGCTGCCGCGTTACGTTGCAGACATGAATTTTACCCACGTCGAGTTCATGCCACTGACAGAGCATCCTTTTTATGGCTCGTGGGGCTACCAGACCACCGGCTATTTTGCGCCCACGGCACGCTACGGCATGCCGCAAGATTTCATGTTTCTGGTGGATACATTGCATCAGCATGGTATCGGCGTGATCCTCGACTGGGTGCCATCGCATTTTCCCGATGATGCTCACGGTCTCGGTCATTTCGATGGAACATATCTCTTCGAACACGCTGACCCGCGCCAGGGCTATCACCCGGACTGGCATAGTTCGATTTTCAACTATGGCCGGCACGAGGTGCGCGCATTTCTGGCCAGCAGCGCACTGTTCTGGCTTGATAAATATCATATCGACGGGCTGCGCGTGGACGCGGTCGCCTCGATGCTTTACCTCGACTACTCGCGCAAGGCGGGTGAATGGATCCCGAACAAGTTCGGTGGGAACGAGAACCTCGAGGCGGTCGACTTCTTGCGCCGCTTCAACATCGAGGTCTACAAAGAGCAGCCCGCCGTACAGACGATTGCCGAGGAGTCCACGTCGTTTCCGCTCGTCTCACGCCCCACGTACCTCGGCGGCCTCGGTTTCGGCATGAAGTGGGACATGG
>DMQT01000146.1:5794-6081 GCA_003455595.1 Betaproteobacteria bacterium | reverse complement strand
GGCAGATCAAAATTGTCCATCCAGTCGTGGCGTGGGCTGAGCGTGCCGCCCTGCGTCTGGATATGGAGGTCAAATACCCCGGCCTGATGCACCCGCAGGCGTGCCCCCTGCGCATCAATTTTCGGATTGAAGCTACCCGGCAAGCACGTGTGATGATGGTCGCGTGCATTCGCCAGCAGATTGACGCGCAGCTTCAGCGCACGCGGGGTCGGCGTCAGCAGCCGCCACATCACATAGGTGGTATGCGCGCCCTGCTCCATCCAGATGCGCTGCTCGATCAGGATGTC
>DMQT01000146.1:0-5686 GCA_003455595.1 Betaproteobacteria bacterium | reverse complement strand
GCCTTGGCGCACAGCAGATAGCGTGCCTGCGCTGTTGGTAGCGGCGCCACCAGCAGCCCGTGGTAGCGCCGCGTTAACGTGCCCGCGACCGTTCCCGCCGCATAGCCGCCCAGCCCATTGGCCAGCCACCATTCGCGCTGCTCCGCCTGCTGCAGATCGCCACACACCGCACGACCAAAGCGGATGAAATCGGGTAATTGCAAGAATTTTTCCACAATGGAAAACACTGACACCACCGGGAGCTTCATGCTCCGCGCTGCTCGTCACCTCCTTGAGTTGATCCGTTCGCCATTGCCTTACTGCAAACGCGTAAATACACACCTTGGCGTAATTCACTCACGCTGTTACGCCATCAGCAAGCATAGGAATAGCCCACAATACAGGTGGGCGATATCACACTATAGACAGTGTTGCGTCGACAACAAGCAGTGTGTTTGCCAAAAAAATGCGCGTGTCAGCACGAACAAACACGCCGGGCTAAGCGCGTTTTGGTTGAAACGAATTGAAAGTAGGCTTGCTGGAACCTGCTACTGGTGGGGAGGGGGCATCGAATAATCAGCCATAAGCAGCACGGGTGTTACATTACAAAAAACACACGGCGTGAGTTGCCCCCAAAGTTGCCCCCACCCGTACCGTGCTGACCCGTTTTCAGCATCGCCGCTACCGGATGCTTTCCCAATAATTGATAATTTCTCTCGCGCACAACGCAATTTTTCGGGTTAGTGTTTGAACGATTGAACACAGGCGGTCGCCGCCGTGAATCGCGTAGAGTTTTACACCCCCCTGCGGCTTTCATGGGGTGGTGTTTCAATGGGTTAGCCATAACCTATTTCTGAGGTTTGTTTCGATATTGCATTGCTCGTGGTCGTGCGATACGCCCACGACCACGACAGACCATATCAGCGCCTGCATCTAAACGCGTCTTGTTACATCAGGATTGCCAGATTTTTAAATGAGACTGGAAAATCTCATCAATCAATGTTTCGTCCGGTTGCGCATCATCCGCCGGTATATCTTCCAGCATGGGGTCGAGTGTGAAGCCAAAAGCCTTTAGCGTGGTGTAAGGGTCGAAACCGGCGTAATCACAAAACCGCTTCCATGCGGCGATATGTGCCATCAATTCAGCACGCCGCCGCTCGCAAGCTGACCGCATTCTCCCGTCCGGCATGAAGTGATTAAGCGCCAGCCCTACCAACATCGCCCCCCGCACTTCGTAAAACATCGCGGCGTGGAGCAAGGCCATCGTCTGCAAGTCCTGATATTTGCCGGTATAGGCAAGGTCGCGCTGTTCTTTGTATTGGAATTTAGGGCACGTTTCACCCAGTAGATTGGCTTCGTATTGGTCGCCTCTTGCCATCGCATCCATTGCCAGGATAAGCCGTTCTGGTGCCGTCAGTGTGTCGTAATGCTTCGATAGATTAATCATGTTTGCGTCCTTTCAGGGTTCGTTCCAAGGCTTCCATGCGGGCTTCGATCATTCCCGTTTCGATTGCCTTATTGAGTTGTCCGAGTACATAGGCCAGCTTGGTACCGTCCGCCATTTCGATGCGGCCTTGTCGCATATCCCGGTAAACTTTCGCCATCTCAAGGCGCACGTCATCAGCCGTTTTCAGGTGAATAACCAGGGGGGTGGGCAATACGTGAAGGCTTGCACCATCAATGGTTACGGGTTGATTCTCTTTCACGTTTTCACTCATAACACGCGCCCCTGTCCAGTTCCGCCGCAATCGCCCGAAAGCAGGTCAACGCCGATTCACTATCAGCCAGCGCAGCCGCCAGCGCGTCGACGTGTTCCGCTTCGGTGAACCCGTAGGCATCGCCACACTGACGGACAAGCTGTGTGAGTTCGGCGGCTTCCCCAGCCAGCGCCGTCAGAATTTCGGGCTTGTTGTCGCGTATCAGCGTCCGGGTTTCGTCGGTCAGGCGTTCTACCGGCAAAACATTCAACGCCGTGCCGGAAAGCGAAACGCGCAAACTGGACTGGCGCAACAAATTCAGAATGTCGGATGCACCCATCAAAACACCTCGACTTTCGTTCCATCAGCCAGCATCTTGATGTTGGGTATCGTCGTAACTGGTGTGTGTGCGGCACCCCCCAAAAACGCTGATTCTTCGGTCACTCGGTCACTATCCTTTATCCATGCAGGTTTCGAGGTGACTGATGAGTTACCCACACCGATAGTGACTGAATGCTCAGTCACCTCGAAAGCCGCGCCAGCACTAGCTAGTGACTGAGTGACCGAGAAAACGCCATTTTCAGGGGGTGGTGACAGATACNNCTGATTCTTCGGTTACACGGTTACAATCCTTTATCCATGCGGGTTTCGGTGTAACTTTGGTGTAACTTTCAGATTCTGTAACCAGTGGCTCGGTTACGCTGAAAGCCGCGCCGGTATTGGCTTGTAACTGTGTAACCGGGAAAACGCCATTTTCACGAGGGGGTGACAGATACCGCGTGAACGCGTCGGTGAACTGCTCTTTCTCGAACCCTTTTGAAACGTCATGGCCGATACGAAGCATTTTTGACTTGACGCCATATCCACCCAGCATTCGCCCAAGCTGACGCGGCGCCAGTGGTCGGCCTCGGTTGTACGTTGCCCACGCGGCTTCATCATCTTCGATCAGCGCAGCTACCAAGTCCGCCATGCTGATTCTGTCCACGCGCTTGGATTCAAACACCTGCTGAATGTCACTCAGCAATTCATTACCCGCACTCTGGCTGGATTCGGTCGCGCCCGACAGGTGCAGTGCCGCACGGGTAGCGCGTGCCAGCCAGTCACCCCCGGCGCATCCGGCAATCGCCAGCAGCGGTTCCCAATTGTCTTGCGTGCGGTCGTTAAGTTTCTCAGGCATGGCCGGGCGTGCCAGCTTGACCGCATCGGCGTGGTCAAGTGCGAAGCGTGCGAGTTTCGCCGTGAGGGTGTCAAACAGGTCAGCATCAGCATGGCGCAATCGTTCCACCACTTCACCCGCCAGCTTGCGCCGCAAATTGAAGATGACTGCGCGGCTTAGGGTTGCATCTGGCAGGTGTTTTTCCAGCGCGATACCGGCCATCGCTTTGGCTCCCCACACGGTAAACAGCTTGGGTTCGTGGTTGTCACCCACGACACGCCCGACGAAAGCGTTTTGCCGCGTATGCCCGGCGTTGACCAAGCCTTTAAGTTCCTCGTTGTCACGAATGAAGGTGTCGGCTTCATCAATCAAAACGGTCGGCGTCCACAACTCCACGGCGCGGAACAGAAACGCCGCTGATGAATTGGCAGCGGGCAACGGTCGGCATACCAGACGCCCGAACACGGTCAACAGTTGCGACTTGCCACACGCCTTTTCAGGTGCGTTGATGATTGCCAGCGGTGCGACTTCCACCACGTCGGCAAACCACGTGAAGGCAATCCACAGCGCCGCCGCATCAGCCTGTTGTGGTTCCAGCACGATAAAGCGCCGGATGGTGACAGATACATCAGACAGCAGCGCCGCTATATCAACCGCTTCATGCCACGGCTCAGGCTCGGTGAACGGCGTTTGCGGCGCGTCTTCACCGGCGCGTTCCGCCTTCACCAGTGCGTCAAGTGTGGCTGGGCGTATACCCATCGCCTTGGCTTTTTCCCCTCGGCAGCGGTCGTATTCCAACGCCGTCATGGATGCAAGGCTGGCGATAATGGCCGCATCAGATTCACCGGCTGTGTCGGCTGGTGGGCTGGTATCTGCCTCCGGGGTATCGTTGACCACACCCCCTGGCGGATGAGGGTAGTTTACTTTCGGTAGTGCGAGAATATCCGTTGCTGTCGCGTCCGGGTGCAACGCCAGCCAGTCCACGCAATCACCCTTGTGCGGTAAGCCCAGCGCAGCTACGTCAATGACCGACACAGCGCAACCGATAGCCTCAAGCGCCGCCTTGACGGTTTGGGCATAGCGTTGCCCGGCTTCGTCGTGGTCAGGCCAGATTGTCGCAATGCCACCGGCCAATATTGACCAGTCCGCCTTGCCCGCAGAATCCGCCGCGCCCGACGTAGTGGCGAGCATGTTAACTTTTACTAACACATCGACACAGGCTTCCCCCTCGACAATTAGGACGGGTTCAGCTTGTCGTGTCGCCAGCTCGTGCAGCCTATAAAGCGGCGTGTCGTTCGGGTAATCGGGTTGTTTGAGTATGAAGCCAGCCCCATCCCGCATCATTGGACGGATCCACTTGTCTAGGCTGTCGGGATTTTTCAGGCGGATACGCCAGTGCTTCGTGCTGCCGTCAGTGTCGGTGTACTCATGTAGCGCTTGCGGCTTGTAGCCTTCGCCTATGGCCTTGCGGCTGAATTGCCGGGCGTGGTGTTTCACCCATGCCGCGACGTGCGCATCATATTGGCTGGTCATCATGGCTGCTCCTCCCATGCGCCCAAGTCTTTCGCCGCTCGAATGAACGGCAGGCCGGTAATCAGCCGATGGTAGGCCAGCACGTCGCCACCATGCGCGCCGCACACCATGCAGCGGAAGCCGCCGGTATCGAGCCGGACGCGCAAGGATGGGTTGGTGTCTTTGTGAAATTGACAGACGGCGTTTTTCCATTCGCCGCCGCCGGTCAGCTTCAAGCCTTGAGCTGCGTAATAGTCGGCTGGGATGGGTAGCAGGTTGCGCTTGAAGCCGAATGGTTTGCGGGTGTCGTTGCCCCGCGTAGGGTTCGCGTATCGCATGGCCGCCCCCTATCAGGCAGCAAGCGCGGCAATTGCGGCGCGGACTTCGCCCACGTTGAACCGGGATGTATTGGCGCCTAGCTTGCGAGGGCGTGGCAGCCTGCCAGACTTCGACCAGCGCCAGACCGTAACCTCTGATATATCCAGCAGGGCGGCCAGTGTCTTGGCTGGCACCTGCGCTGATGCGGGCAGATCATCAAAATTTGTTGGGGTTTCTCGCTTCGCCATGTTTGCTTCCTAAAGAAAGCCTGCGTGCCCGGATGACGCGCAGTGCATGGTTAAGCAATATATACATCAATTCGCGCGGTATGCGCACCCCCATAGATACACACGCGGACGCTGTACGCTACAACGCATTACGCCGTGCGATTGAATGGCAACACCACCGCGCCCGCTTTCAGCTTATCCAGATAATCCGCCCACGCTGTCATCATCGCGCGCCGCTCTTTCAGGAACTTCGTCCGGTTGTACGCCGTGCCCAGCGAGTCAGGCACGCTATGCGCAAGCTGGTGTTCGATCACTTCCGGCCTGACGCCAAGTTCTTCATGGATGATGGTGCGCGCCATCGCCCGGAAACCGTGCCCAGTTATCTCGGTCTTCGTGTCGTAGCCCATGCGTCGCAGCGCGGCATTAACCGCCGCTTCCGACATTGCCCGCCGTGGGTCACGCCCGCCGGGAAAGACGTGTTCAAGGTGCCCGGATAACGGTTGCAACTCCCGCAGAATCAACACCGCCTGCGGTGCGAGTGAAACGATATGTTCTTGCTTGGTCTTGCTGGCGATGAACCGCCATTCCGCTGCGTCAAGGTCAACGTCACGCCACAGCGCGGTGCGCAGTTCGCCCGGCCGCACGAATAGCAGCGGGGATAGTCGCAAGGCGCATTGCACCTGCAAGCTGCCCTTGAATCCGTCGATTGCCCGCAGCAGCTCGCCCACGGCGGCGGGTTCAGTAATCGCCGCGAAGTGCTTTCCTTTGACCGGGGGAAGCGCACCTTTCAAGTCGCC
>DMQT01000181.1:14130-18748 GCA_003455595.1 Betaproteobacteria bacterium | reverse complement strand
GTGGCGGCGGCGTCCGAGCCGGGGCGCGTGGTGACCAACGGCATGAGCCAGTATTCACGCAACGAACGCAACGCCAACAGCGGCATTGTGGTGGGCATTACGCCCGACGACTATCCGGGGCACCCGCTGGCCGGGATAGCGCTGCAACGCCACTGGGAAGAACGCGCGTTTGTCGCGGGCGGCAGCAATTACGACGCGCCCGGGCAGCTGGTGGGCGACTTCATCGCGGGTGTGGCCTCGACTGCGTTCGGGACGGTGCAGCCGTCGTATACGCCAGGTGTGCATTTGGGCGACTTGTCCGGCTGCCTGCCAGGTTACGCCATCGATGCTATACGCGAAGCCTTGCCCGCCTTTGACCAGCAGATTCGCGGCTTTGCCATGCACGACGCGGTGCTGACCGGGGTCGAGACGCGCACTTCCTCGCCGATACGCATCACCCGCAACGAACAGTTTCAGAGCCTGAATACCGCCGGGTTGTATCCGGCGGGCGAGGGCGCGGGCTACGCCGGCGGCATTCTGTCAGCGGGGGTGGACGGCATCAAGGTGGCCGAGGCGGTGGCGTTGCACATGACTGCCTGAGCTATAGTAGGGAAACAATGCCCGATTGCTGCGGTCACATGGGTGTTGTTCATAACCTACATTTGGAGTGCCAGACCATGCCGGATACTGTCCACCCGAGTGCTTCACCGCATCCCTGGACGTTGGATCAAATCCCTTACGACGCCATTCAGCATGCCTTGATCGTCGATCAGGACGACTGGTTTTATGCGCTGACGGCAGCCTCGTTTGTCGAAAGTCTGTCCGACTTATATGCTGATAACCTATTGATTTACATGCAGGGTGACATTGAGACCAGCGCCTGGTTGCGCGAACAATGGGAGCCGGAAGAGTTGCAGCATGGTCGTGCGCTGCGCCGCTATGTCGAAACCGTCTGGCCGACATTCGACTGGCAGCAGGCGTACGACGGCTTTTGCGCGGATTATCGGCCGTATTGCAAACCCGAGTTGCTCGAATCCACGCGCGCGCTGGAGATGATGGCGCGCTGCGTGGTGGAAACCGGTACGTCGGGCTTGTACGGCCTGTTTGCCCAAGTGGCGCCGGAGCCGGTATTGCGCGAGCTGGTCGGCCATATCCGCAACGACGAAGTGCGCCACTATAAGTATTTTTACCATTTCTTCCTGCGTCATCAGGCAGCGCAACCCCACTCGCGGCTGCGCCTGATACGCGCCACTTGGCAGCGTTTGCGCGGCATCGGCGCGGAAGATGCTTATCTGGCGGTCAAGCATGCGTTTCAGGTGCGCCATCCGGGGCAGACCTTCGAGCGCGCCGATTTTGCACGCTTCCAACACGCTGCAGGGCGCTGGGCGCGTAGTGATTATCCCTATGAAATGACGGTAAAAATGCTGCTCAAGCCGCTGCAACTCCCCAGCCTGCTTAACCGGCTGCTGCTGCCGTTGCTGATACGGCGTGCGCGGCATGTGGTGGCGCCGTGATGTCAGACCACGCCACGACACGGTCGCGGCCTTCGGCTTTGGCCTGGTATAGCGCCTGGTCGACTTTCTGGAACAGCTGGGTAACGCTCTCACCTGCCTGGCTGGCGGTGGTGATGCCGATGCTGATGCTGAGTTTGATGCTGACTTCATCGAGAATGAAGCTGTGCTGCGCAATCGCCTGACGGATACGCTCGGCCAGCGTGGCTGCTTCTTCGGCGGTGCAGTTCGGCGCAGCGCATAAAAACTCTTCACCGCCCCAGCGCGCGACCAGATCCTCCTCCCGCAACTGCTGGTGCATGATCGTGGCGGCCTGACGCAATACCATGTCACCTACAGTGTGGCCGTAGCGATCATTGATTTTCTTGAAGTGGTCAATATCGATCAGCAACAGGCAGTACGCATGGCCGTGGCGCGCGTGGCTGGCGCGCATGCGCGCCAATGCATCTTCCATGTAGCGCCGGTTGTGCAGGCCAGTCAAGGCATCGGTGTTGGCCCAGCTTTCCAGCTGGATGCGCAGGTTGGCTTGCACCAGCGCGGCTTCTGCAACGCGCGCCAGGGCTTCGAACGGCGCCAGGCCAATGGCTTCAAAATAATGCTGGTCGTCGGCGTAGAACACCAGAATGCCGCGCATTTGTGGGTTGGCGCATTTGAGCGGGAAGGCAACGGCTACTTCAAAGCCGTGTTCAATCACGGCGCGACGCCACGGGCCGAACAGGGAAAAGCGCGACACGCCCCGATAGTCGGGTTTGTCGGTCAGCAGGGCGCTGAATGCCGGCCCTTTTACAGTATAGGCATTGCGCGGAATCGACAGGGTCTCGGCATAGGCAGCGGCGGGCCCGGCGTAAATCAGGGGCCGAATGGCCGTGGTATCTGCATCGCCGAACCAGGCCCACGCCAGCTTGATGTGCGGACTGGCGTTGACGATGCTGTTACAAATGCCTTGAATGATGGCGTTGGGGTCGTGGGTGTAGGCCTGTGACAGATCCGCTATGGCGGTCAGTAACGCGGTCAGCACCACATTGCGCTCGGCAATAACCGCGTCGGGCATCGTAATGGGTGCCTTGCGTGTCGGTGAAAGCCAGCGTTTGAGCCAAGTCATCATGGGGTATTGAGCGCACGTTCAACATTACATTATTAGATACTAATATTTCGGCAGGTTTTCTCAATTCTGAAATAAAAATGGCCCGGTTGGTCCGGGCCATTGGTGTTATGCATGCGCCGTCAGGCCGCTGGACGCATTTGTCGCTGGTACAGAAACGCCAGCACGTGTCCGCGCAGTTGGTGATAGCGCGGATCGTTGGCCAACGCAAGGCGGTCGCGTGGCTTGGGCAGGTCAACGGCGAGGATCTCGCCGATGGTGGCGGCCGGGCCGTTGGTCATCATCACGATTTGGTCGGACAGCAACACCGCTTCGTCGACGTCGTGCGTCACCATGATGACGGTGCTCCTGGTTGCGGCGACAATTTTCATCAACTCGTCCTGCAAGTGCGCGCGGGTGAGCGCGTCAAGCGCGCCGAACGGCTCGTCCATCAGCAGCACTTTGGGTTCCATCGCCAGCGCACGGGCGATGCCGACGCGCTGCTTCATGCCGCCGGAGATTTCCTGCGGCCGCTTGTGCTCGGCGTGGGTCAGCCCTACCAGCGCCAGCGCGTCATGGGTGCGCTGCTTGAGTTTGGCCTTGCTTTCCTGGGCGCCGAACACGCGCTCCACCGCCAGATAGATATTGTCGAAACACGTCAGCCAGGGCAGCAGCGAATGGTTCTGGAATACCACGCCGCGTTCCGGCCCCGGCCCCTTGATCTCGCGCCCGGCGCACAGTGCCGTGCCTTCGGTCGCGTCTTGCAGTCCGGCGACGATATTCAGCAGCGTTGATTTACCACAGCCGGAGTGGCCGATCAGGGTGAAAAACTGGCCTTGGTCGATACTCAGATGAATGTCGCGCAGCGCGTGAAACACGCCTTTTTTGGTGCTGAATTTCACGTCCACGTTGTCGAGTTGTACGAACTTTTCCATGATGATGTCCTATTCGTAAGTGAAGCGCTTGGCGATGAATACCAGCATCTGTTCCAGCAGCAGGCCGACAATGCCGACGATAAAAATCGCGATGATGATGTGCGCTACATTCAGGTTATTCCACTCGTCCCACACCCAGAATCCAATGCCGACGCCACCGGTGAGCATTTCAGCGGCCACAATCACCAGCCACGCAATACCGATCGACAGACGGATACCGGTCAGCACGTGCGGCACCACAGCGGGGAACAGGATGCGGGTGAACACTTTCCATTCCGACAGATTCAATACGCGCGCGACGTTGAGGTAATCCTGCGGCACCTGGCGCACGCCGACCGCGGTGTTGAGGATCATCGGCCAGATGCTGGAGATGAAAATCACGTAAATCGACGCGGGTTCCGCCTGTTTGAATACCAGCAGGCCGATAGGCAGCCAGGCCAGCGGCGACACCGGACGCAGCAGGCTGATGACCGGCGCGGTCATGTCGGAAAGAAACTTGAAGCGCCCGATCATGAAACCGAGCGGAATGCCGACCAGCGCCGCCATGCCGAAGCCGATGCCGACACGGTACAGCGAGTACAGAATGTTCCAGCCAATGCCCTGGTCGTTCGGGCCGTTGTTGTAAAACGGATGCGCAAACAGCGCTTCGGCGGATTGCCAGGTTGCGTATGGGCCGGGCAGGTTGCTGGTTTCCTGGGCGATCAGCGCCCAGATGCCAACAAACACGGCCAGCCCGAGTATCGGTGGTATCAGCCAGCGCATCACCGCACCGAGCTTGTCCTTTACATTGAACTGGCGTTTGGCGGTGACGGGCAGGGCGACTGCGGGTTCGGCGACAGTCGGCGCAGACGCGGCTTCATCTGTGCCGGGGGTATGCTGCAGGGTTTCGTAAACGACACTCATGTGGGGCTCCTTGCTGCGTCACGCCGGACTGGCCGACGTGACGCGTGGTTTTTAAGCGTGAATCTTGAACGACTTGGCGTATTTGGCCGGGTCTTTGCCGTCCCATACCACACCGTCAATGAGCCTGGAACTGCGCATCGGGCTTTTAGGCACGGCGATCTTGAGCTGCGTCGCGGCTTCGGTGTAGAGCTTGATCTGGTTGACCTTTT
>DMQT01000181.1:12073-13952 GCA_003455595.1 Betaproteobacteria bacterium | reverse complement strand
TTGCCGTCGTTGAAGAATTTCATGTAATTCGGGTCTTGCCATTTACGTCCGTTGCCGTTGTTGTACTGGCCAAGCATGCGGTCTTCGATGGAGTCGAAATCGGTGTTGACGTAGGACTTTTCAGCGATGACCTTGGCGACCGCCGAGCGGTTGCTCATGGTGTCGATGTAGCGCGACGCATCCAGCACCGCCATGATCAACGCGCGGGCGGTGTTGGGATTTTTACTGACCCATTCGGCGGTGGTACCGAGAATTTTTTCCGGGTGATCTTTCCAGATATCCTGGGTTGTCACGGCAGTAAAGCCGACGTTGTCGTGGATGGCGCGCGCATTCCACGGCTCGCCGACACAGAAGCCATCCATGTTGTCGACGCGCATGTTGGCGACCATTTGCGGCGGCGGCACGGTAATCACCTTGGCTTCGGTGAACGGGTTCACGCCGTACGCCGCCAGCCAGTAATACAGCCACATGGCGTGGGTGCCGGTGGGGAAGGTTTGGGCAAAAGTATATTCGCGCGGTTCGGCCTTGATCAGTTTGGCCAGGCTGGTGCCGTCCACCGCGCCTTTGGCTTTGAGGTGATTGGACAGGGTGATGGCCTGGCCGTTGTTATTCAGGGTCATCAGGTTGGCCATGTCTTTTTTCGGCCCGCCGATACCCATCTGCACACCGTAAATCAGTCCGTACAGCACGTGCGACGCATCCAGTTCGCCATTGATTAGCTTGTCGCGCACACCGGCCCACGAGGCCTCCTTGCTGGGGATGATTTTGATGCCATATTTCTTGTCGAAACCCATTACGCTGGCGATCACCACCGAGGCGCAATCGGTCAGCGGGATGAAGCCCACTTTGACTTCGATTTTTTCCGGCGCATCCGAGCCTGCCGCCCAGGCACCGCTGCGTACGCCGGGAGCGACCAGATTCATCAATGCTGCGCCTCCCAGGATGCTGGTGGTTTTTTTGAGGAAATCGCGGCGCGGGTTATCTGCGCTGATGATCAGGGGCGAGTCAGTGGTGATGTCATTCGGCTGTTTGCTCATTGGGGCTCTCCGTGAGGCTGGCACCCCGTGTCGGGCTGCGCGTTAAAATATAAAGCGCTTTCGGAGTGCCGCCCGCCGTTGGACAGGACTCATGCTGTCTATCAGCAAAGCCCGTGCCAAAATTGAAATTATTATTTAATGCTATGTTTTTAAAGTAATTTATGAATTTTTTACGGCGCGCTGCAGTGCGTCGGCTTGAAAATGTATGCACGCCCACAGTGCACTGAGCCAGCGCTCGGGCACCTAAATGGATCAGGCCGGGAGGTGTTGCAGGATGGAGGCAGCGACTTCAACCAGACGCCGGTTTTCCGACATGGCGCTACGCCGCATGGCGTGGTACGCGGCGTCTTCGGATAGCCCTTGATGCGCCATCAGGCGCTGTTTGGCCTGGTCGATCAGCCCCCGTTCTTCGGCTTTGCGCAGGTTTTCGGCGGTGTTTTGCAGCAGAATCTGGTGCTCTTCAAAGCGGATGCGCGCCACTTCTAAAATTGGGCGAATGCGTTCAGTCTCCAGGCCATCGACCACATAGGCGGATACCCCGGCCTTGAGCGCAGCGCGGATCGACTCGCTGGCGTCATCCTGGGTAAACATCACCACCGGTCGCGGGCAGTCGCGCGTCGCCAGACACAGGTGTTCCAGCGTGTCGCGGTCGGGCGAATCGGTGCCGACGATGATAATGTCGGGTGCCAGCGCCGCCACTGCGGCGGCCAGCGCAAACGCCGAATCGACCACGCCTGCAACCGCGTAGCCCTGCTCGATAAAGGTCTGCTCCAGCCGCGCTGCGCGAGTGGGGTCGTGGTCGGCAATCATCACGGTGAGCATGCTCATTTTCCTTTCAGTTC
>DMQT01000181.1:8690-11920 GCA_003455595.1 Betaproteobacteria bacterium | reverse complement strand
AGCGGGTCGCGTTCACCGCGCTCCAGCGCCAGCAACAACTCTTCGGCGGTTTCAAAGCGGTTCTCGGGGTCGCGTGCGACCGCTTTGAGCAGCAGGTTTTCCAGCCATTGCGGGATGTCGGGACGGTAGCGGGTGGGCGGTACCGGATCGCCAAAGCGCGGGTGCTGAAACGGCTCGATTTCACCATACGGATACTTGCGCGTGAGCAGGTAATACAGTGTCACGCCCACGGCGTAGAGGTCGCTGCGCACGCTGGCAGGCTGTCCGGCGATCAGTTCCGGCGCCATGAAACTGGGCGTGCCTGCGGCATTGTCGGTGGCGTGCAGGCCGGTGCTCGCCGCCACGCCAAGATCCAGAATACGCAGCTTGGCGTCGTCGCCCAGATGCAGGTTGGCGGGCTTGATGTCGCGGTGCAGGATGTTGAGCCGGTGCAATGCGGCCAGGCCTTTCACCAGGCGGATGCCGGTCTGCGCGATCTCGGCAATGGCGAAGTGGCGGCCGGTGTCGAGGTGCTGCTGCAGTGTGGCACCGGCGTGCCAACTCATCACGTAATAGAGTGCCGAACGTTGCTCCGCTGCCAGTGGCAGCACTTGCGGGAAATAATGTGAAATGACTTTTTTCGCCAGCCATTCTTCCTGAATCAGTGCGGCGATGGCGTCGGGGTTGTTGGCGGCGAGCGGATGCAGGGTTTTGAGTACCCAGAGGCGGCCGTCCGACACGCGCCGCACCTGGTACAGCAGCGACATGCGCGATTCGTGCAGCAGGCTGAGCACTTCAAAATCGTCGAGCCGGTTGCCGGGTTTGAGTTTAGGCGGCACCGGCAGGCTGCGCTCGGCCGCGTGATGGTCGCGCAACGTGGCGTCGGGCAGGTCATCCACCCGCATCACCAGCGCGCTGGCATTGTCCTGTCCGCCGTTTTTGTGCGCCAGCTTGACGAGCTCGTCGGCGACCAGTTTCGGGTTGTGCAGCAGCTTGAGCAGGTTGTGCATGGCGAGTTCGCCCAACGGCTCCCACGCGCCATCCGACACCAGCAGGAAAATATCGCCGACGTGCAATTCACCTTCGGCAAAATCGACCGCCAGATAACTATCGAGGCCCACCGCACGTTTGAGCACGTGGCGCATGTCGGGTCGATCCCACACGTGGTCGCTGGTGAGCTGGCTGAGGTGGGCGTCGCGCAGGCGGTAAATGCGGCTGTCGCCGACGTGTGCCAGATAATAGCGGTTGCCGCGCAACACCATCGCTGACAGCGTGCACGACATACCCGCCAGATCGCGCCGGGTGGTGGCCTGCGCAATCAGCCAGCGATTGGTGGCGGTGAGGACCTTGTCCAGTGCGTAGGGAATTTCCCAGGTGTCGGGTGTGGCGTAATAATCCGCCAACAGGCCGCGCACGGTGAATTCGGCCGCCTCGCGTCCGCCTGCGCCGCCCGATACGCCATCGGCCAGCGCCACCAGCGCGCCCTTGTCGGCCAGCTGTGCGCTTTCCGGCGTGACGAAGCCGCAGAAGTCCTCGTTGCGGTCACGCGGGCCGGTGGCGGTTGCGTAGGCGATGTTGAGTTGCAGGGGCATGAGGAAACCGAATGGGCAGGATTAACGGGATGAATATAACGGGAATTTTTCAGGTGTGTCTTGTTCATCCTGAGAAATCCTGCATGTGATCTCTAGGCTTAAATCCGCGCACCCGCCACGCCCGGCGCGCCCCAGGTAGTGCGCCAGCGGGTTTTGACTCGCGTCAGGCCGACCAGCGCCACAATCGCCAGACAGGCGAAGATGATGAATCCAGCCTGATAGCTGCCGGTCATCTGGCGCGAATAGCCCAGGCTCGACGCCAGATAAAAGCCGCCGACGCCACCCGCCATGCCGACCAGCCCGGTCATTACGCCAATTTCACGGCGGAAGCGTTGCGGCACCAGCTGGAATACCGCGCCGTTGCCCATGCCGAGCGCCAGCATGGCGGGTACGATCACCGCCAGCGCCAGCAACGGCGTAGGCATGCCGATACTCACCAGCAGCAGGAAGGCCGCCGCCAGCACGTACATCACCAGCAGCGTGCGAATACCGCCGATGCGGTCTGCCAGCATGCCGCCGATCGGGCGCACCAGCGAACCGGCAAATACGCAGGCGGCGGTGAAGTAGCCCGCCGTCACCGGCGACAGGCCGTATTGCGTATTGAAGTAAATGGTCAGGCTGGACGCCATGCCGACAAAGCCGCCAAAAGTGACGCTGTAAAAGAACATGAACCACCAGGCGTCCTTGTCCTTCAGCACCTGCAAGTATTCAGCCATGGATTTGGCAGGCGGGCATTCCGGACTGTCTTTGGCGAATATCAGGTACACCGCCAGCGCTACGCCCAACGGAATCAACGCCAGACCGAACACGCTGTTCCAGCCGAACATCACTGCCAGACCGGGCGCAAACAGCGCTGCCAGTGCGGTACCCGAGTTACCCGCGCCGGCAATGCCGAGTGCGGTGCCCTGATGCTGTGGCGGATACCAGCGCGACGCCAGCGGCAACGCCACGGCAAACGCCGCCCCGGCAAAGCCCAGCAGCATGCCGAGAATCAGTACCTGCTGGAAGCTGTGAATGCCGCCCAGCCATGCCCAGCTCAAGCCGCCAATGACGATAAGCTGGCCGATGAGGCCGGCTTTTTTCGGCTTCAGGTGATCGACTAGCACGCCCATGACAATGCGCAACAGCGCGCCAGCGAGGATGGGCGTGGCCACCATCAAGCCTTTCTGGCTCGCGTCCAGGCTGAGGTCCTTGGCAATCTGCACGCCGAGCGGGCCGAGCATCACCCACACCATGAACGACAGGTCGAAATACAAAAAGGCAGCGAGCAGGGTGGGCGTGTGCCCGGCTTTCCAGAACGATTTATCCATTGTCAGCTTTCTGCGGTAACGGTCATTATTAAATCCGGCGCTCAATCGGCTGCCGGTCAGCAGGCTCACATGCAATGCGCGTGCCAGGATTTTGATGATTGTTTAACAGATTGTTTATGAATGGATTTTAATTATTCAGGGCGAGACTTTGGTGGCTACCGACAAGTACGCGCCCTCGCTTGGTGCGTGAGCGATGGGTGACGCACCGAAGCGGGGAAGCGCGACACTAGCCCGGCAGCGATCCCGTCAGCCAGTTGGCAATCGCAGCCAGCAGCGTTTCACTTTCGCCCAATGCGGGCAGCGTGGTGAACAGCAGCTGCGGATAGCGTGTGCGCAGGTCATCCAGCAG
>DMQT01000181.1:5828-8623 GCA_003455595.1 Betaproteobacteria bacterium | reverse complement strand
AATGCCAGCGCGACCTGCCAGTCGGGTCTTTGTGCCTGAGTGAGTGCTTGCAAACGCTCGAACGGCACCGCCCAGCGCGGATCGCGTGCGCCGTGGGCAAACAGAATCAGCCCGTTCATTGGCGTGGCGACTGGGTTAGCAGGGCTTCGGCGCGCGCGCCCAGATAGACGTACAGCCCCAGCCCGACCAGCAGCCCGACTGCGGCAAACATCATCCACACCGCCGGTAACATGTCGTGGCTGACGCCGAGTGCCGATTTGAACATCAGCAGCAGCGCCTCAATCGACACCGCAATCAGAATCGCGGCGATGAAGCGGGTGATGGTGCGGCGTGTGGAGCTGTGGCGGAATATGTCTTTGTGCATCAGGACTTCTTCTTCGAGGATGGTTTTGCCGAGGTCGAAAATCGCCAGCGCCAGCGTGAGGAAGATGATTACGCCAAACGGTTTGAGATGCAAGGCGGTGTCGTCGCCTTGCATCGCCCAGAGCGTGAACAGCTCGCCGAATGCAGCGTAAATCAACACGCCAGTGACGGCAGCCAGCCCCAGTACGATCACGCTGTAAACGGTCTTGAACAGCGGCTGGAAACGCCGCCGCGCATGGTCGCCCATGAGGAATTCAATCGCGCCGGTCAGGTCAATGTCGAGGACCACGTAGCGCTGTTCACCGCTGTCGGTATCCGGCAATGGCATGGCTGCCGATACACAGAGCATGTTGCTGGCGCTGGACAGATACGGCGTAGTGACCACGACATTTTGCGCGTTGTGCACCGCCTGGAAATACGGTCGATTGCTGCGGTCGCGGCCTTCGCCCTGATTGCTGCTGCCGACCGCGTGCCCGGCAGCGATATTGGGCGTGAGCTGGCGGCCTGCGGCGTCGAGCACGTAGAGCAACTCGACAAACGGGTAGTGCTTCACCACGCAATCCATTGCCTTGCTGCGCGCGTGGATGTCGCCCAGCAGCTGCGTGTCGCTCATGCCGGTGAGGATGGACGACAGCAGTTCAACCAGCGCCGTGTTGTACTGGTGGTAGCGCTCGACCACGGCGAGATAGCTCATGCTGCTCACGGGCGCGCTCCTTGATGATGAGGGTAAATGGCCTGCAATGCCGACGTGCGCGAAGGCGCTGCCATGCCGAGCTGCCCGGCAGGCAGATTAAGTTGCACAAACAGGCTTGGCGACTTGCAGATTCAGCCACACCACGCCCGCTTCATCGACCTTGACTTGCAGGCAGGGCGTGTGGCCCTCGTCCGGTGCTTCGGCGCTGCCGCTGTCGAGGCCGATTTTCCAGCCGTGCAGCGGGCAGGTGACGGTCTTGCCCGCGACAATGCCCTGCGACAGCGGGCCGCCCTTGTGCGGGCATTTGTCGTGCAGGGCGAACACGTCGTCGTCGCCGTTGCGGAACACGGCGATATCGCCGAGGGCGGATTTGATTACCCGTGCGCCGAGGCTGGGGATGGCATCGAGGGTGCAGACTTTATTCCAGTTGTTCATAGTGATACCTTGTGGGTGGGGTGTTGCAGAGCGGTCGAAATGTCCGTAATTTCGAGCAATTGCTCGCTGAGTTTGTGGATCGATTGCAGGCCGATGCGGTCATTGCGATCCGGCACAAAATGATCCAGCGCGCTGGTAAATGCTGCCCACAGATCGTGCTCCAGCAGCAACACGCTGTTGGCGTAAGGCGCAAATACGGCTACCTCCGCGTTTTGCAGACAGGTTTCAAAATCCTGCCGTGCCTGCGCCATGGCGGTGTCGCATTCGCGTTCGCACACGCCGCAGGCCTGGTACAGATATAACTTGGTGATGCGTTGCGCCAGCATGCGCTGGCGGCCATACAGGCCGATCTGTGCGGCAATCGGGTTGCCGGCGTGTTGTACCAAGGCGTCCACCGCCTGCTGTGCGTGGCGCAGCACGGTTTCGTCCAGTTCGGCGAGGGTACGCAGTTCGGGCACGCTGCCTGCGTTGAGTGCGGCGTCGCGAAATGCAGGCCATTCTTCCGTCAATGCGGTGAAATGCGCGTAAATCTGGCTCGATGGCGACTTGCGCATCAACTCGTTCAGGCTGTTCTCAAATAGCGCAACCGACTGATTCAACAGGCCGTCTTCGTTGATCCCGAGCAAGCGCAGTGTGTGCAGCTTGGCCATGCGTTGCGACAGCATGCGCAAGCATCCGGCCTGGTTGATGGCGTGCGCCAGTTCGGCGGGCAGGCTGCGCTGCCTGCGCCTTGGGACGGCGGTCTCGGTCAGCGTGCGGGTGGGCTCGGCGAGCATTTATACCGCCAGCATTTCAAATTCGTGTTTTTCCACACCCTCCTTGGCGCGTTCGATCCACGGGTCTTTTTCCACTTGCAGCGCAAACACCATGCGCTCGTGCAAGGCGATGCGTCCGGCGTCGTCTTCCAGCACGCGCTGCTTGATGTAGTCCATGCCGACGCGTGCCAGGTAATGCACGGTGCGTTCGAGGTAAAACGCTTCTTCGCGATACAGTTGCAGGAAGGCGGCTGTGTATTCCATCACCTCGACGTCGGTTTTGACCTTGATGAAGAAGTGCGCGACTTCAGTCTTTATGCCGCCGTTGCCGCCGATGTAGATCTCCCAGCCGGAATCGACGCCGATGATGCCGACGTCCTTGATCGCCACTTCCGAGCAGTTGCGCGGGCAGCCGGAGACCGCCAGCTTAACCTTGTGCGGCGCCCACATTTTCCACAGCGCTTTTTCCAGATCAATGCCCAGCTGGGTGGAATCCTGCGTGCCGAAGCGGCACCATTCGCTGCCGACGCAGGTTTTCACCGTGCGCA
>DMQT01000181.1:0-5619 GCA_003455595.1 Betaproteobacteria bacterium | reverse complement strand
TTGATGAAGCGCGATTGCGGGTCGTCCGCCGCCTCGCCCGGCCAGCTCGAAATCAGGTAGTAGTTGAGCGCCGGGCGGCAGGTCGAACAGCCGTTCGGCGTGCGCCATTCCATGAACTGCATGACCTGCGGAATCGACAGCAGCTTGTGCTGGCGGATGGTGGTGCGCACCTCGGCGTGGGTGTGGTCGGTACAGCCGCAGATGGCCTTGGTTTTGGGCGCTTCCGAATAATCGCCGCCGAGTACCGTGGCGAGCAGCTGCTCGACCAGCCCGGTACACGAGCCGCACGACGACGACGCCTTGGTGTGCTTGCGCACGTCTTCCAGCGTGAACAGGCCTTTTTCCTTGATCGCCTTGACCACCGTGCCTTTGCACACGCCGTTGCAGCCGCACACTTCCATCTCGTCGGTCATCGCTGCGGCGCGGTTTTGTCCCTGATGGCCGAGGTCGCCGACGTGACTCTGGCCGAACATCAGGTGGTCGCGGATGTCCGATACGTTGCGGCCTTCACGGAGTAATTGAAAATACCAGGCACCGTCGGCGGTGTCGCCGTACATCACCGCACCAGCCAGTTTGTTATCCTGGATCACCAGTTTTTTGTACACGCCGCCGACCGGGTCGGACAGCAGGATTTCTTCAAAGCCTTCGCCGCCGGTAAAATTGCCCGCCGAAAACAGGTCGATGCCGGTAACCTTGAGCTTGGTCGAAGTGACCGAGCCGGTATAGCGCGCGATGCCGAATTCAGCCAGGTGGTTGGCCGCGACCTTGGCCATTTCAAACAGCGGCGCGACCAGACCGTAGGCCAGCCCGCGGTGGTTGACGCACTCGCCGATAGCGTAAATGCGCGGGTCATAGGTCTGCATGGTATCGTTGACGACGATGCCGCGATTGCAGTGGATGCCGGCCGATTCGGCCAGCGCGGTGTTGGGGCGGATGCCGACTGCCATCACCACCAGATCTGCGGGCACGCTTTCGCCATCCTTGAATTTCACTGCGCACACGCGCCCGGATTCGCCGCGCACCAGCTCGGCAGTGTGCTTTTTCAGCAGGAATTTCAGGCCCTTGAGTTCGAGATTTTTTTGCAGCAACTGCGCCGATACCTTGTCCAGCTGGCGCTCCATCAGCCATTCGTTGATGTGCACCACGCTCACATCCATGCCACGCAAAGCCAGGCCGTTGGCGGCTTCCAGCCCGAGCAGGCCGCCGCCGATCACGACCGCGTGCTTGTATACCCTGGCGGCTTCGATCATCGCGTCGGTGTCGGCAATGTCGCGGTAGCCGATCACGCCGGGCAGGTCGTTGCCGGGTATCGGCAGGATGAACGGGTTGGAGCCGGTGGCGAGGATCAGACGGTCATAGTCCGCCGTGATGCCGTCTTCGGTTGTGACCACCCGTTTCTTGCGGTCAATGTGGGTGATTTTTTTGTTCAGATGCAGGGTGATGCCGTTGTCGGCGTACCAGTCCACATCGTTCAACATGATGTCCTGGATGGTCTGTTCGCCGGCCAACACCGGCGACAGCAGGATACGGTTGTAGTTGGCGTGCGGCTCGGCACCGAAGACGGTGATGTCATACAGGTCGGGTGCCAGCTTGAGCAACTCTTCCAGGGTGCGCACACCCGCCATGCCGTTGCCGACCATCACCAGTTTCATTTTTTTCATTGCAAACGCTCCAATTGGCAAGTTGAATCAGGCCGCTCTCACGGCGGCTTGAGAATAGGTTTCGATGTGGGCGAGGCTGGCGACGGCACCGATCACCAGAATCGCCGGGCTGCCGATATCGGCAGCGTGCATGGCGGCCTGCAGCGTTACCAAAGTCGCTTTGACCTCGCGCTGCGCGCCCAGCGTGCCACTCTGTATCGCCGCAGCAGGCGTCGAAGCGGGCAATCCCGCAGCCAGCAGTTGCGTCACAATCTCGGGCAGGTTTTTTACGCCCATGTAGACCACCAGCGTGGTGCGCGCCGCTGCCAGCGCCGCCCAATTGACGCTGTTGCCGTCGCGCGTGTGGCCGGTCACAAAGGTCACGCCGGGGGCCCAGTCACGGTGCGTGACCGGGATGCCCAGGCTGGCGGGCGCGGCGATGCCGGACGTCACGCCGCTGACGACTTCCACCGCAATGCCCGCCGCGCGCAAGGCTTCGATTTCCTCGCCGCCACGACCGAACATGAATGGGTCGCCGCCTTTGAGGCGTACCACGCGGTGACCCGCGCGCGCCGCCTGGATCATTTGCAGATGAATAAAGGCTTGCGGCGTGGACTGACAGCCGCCGCGTTTGCCAACTTCGATGATGCGCGCGTCCGGTCGGGCATGGACGAGTACCGCGCGGTTGACCAGGTCGTCCACCAGCACCACCTCGGCCTCGCCGAGCAGGCGCACTGCTTTGAGCGTCATCAGTTCGGGGTCGCCCGGACCCGCGCCGATCAGATAAACCATTCCGGATTGCATGACATGTCCTTGCTAGCATTAGCGTTAGCCAAAGCTAAAGCAAACAGCGTGCCTAGTTTTATTGCCGCATAATTGCTTGTTTATATGTGGGAATTTATTTCATAAGCAGTAGGCGGCCCGTCATGCTGCACGGCTATGGTGCGTGCAGCATGGGGGTGCACCACGATGGACGCAGGTAGTGCCGCACCGAAGCCTGATGGGTGGCAAAAACAATCACGCCCCTCTGCGGCGCGTGAAAAATCTGGTCGCTACACGTATTGATGAAGGCAGGTCTCTTCGGGTTACTTGCAGGCTTTGTCGTGATCGGCGTGCGTGCCCTTGGCTTTTGCTTCAACCCCGGTCAGCTCATCCCGGTTAAACATGGCCAGTTGGTGCTGACCCCGCCGGTGAGCGGCAATCCGTCCTGATGCCAGCGCGTGCACCGTAGTGTCTGGTGCGTTTAGTGGCGGGTAGGCGACTCATTCAGTCTCACTCAGCGCCCTGCGTGTCCAGACAGGTGCGCATAAGCGGAGAGTGTCTGCAGGCGCGGGTCCTCAAGCGCAGCGCCGACGGTAAAGTGGTACAGGCTCTGGATTGAACTGTTCTTGATGCCGAGCAAGTCATGCACTGTGTCGTCAAAGTAACAGCCGATACCGGTGCCGCGTACATCGGCCGCTTCGGCCTCCAGGTAGAGCACCTGTCCCAGCATGCCGGCTTCCCAGAATAGCTGGCGGTAGATCCACGGCCCTTGTGCCAGGCCGGTGTCGTATTCGGCCAGCATGGCGAGGCTGAATGCGCCGTCGGCGGCGATATCCTGATGGCACGACAAGGCGCGTGCCGCATTTTTGGCATCGGCCGCAGCCAGCCGGAACAGCGAGAAATGCGCCGGGCAACCGGGTGTTTGCAACCACTCGAATTCGGGGTTCAACTCCGCGCGCAACTTCGCTTCTATCCCCTCATTCCGCAGAAAAAGATACAGCCCGGGTGCGACACCGTCGACGCGATGGACGAACAGCAGCAAATGCATGCGCGGCGCCCACGTGAGTGCGTCCCACGGCGGCACGGCGTGGCGCGGCAGGGTCATGTCCAGCATGCGGTAGAACGCCTCGGCGGCCAGTGCGGAGGCACCATCGAAGGCCTGCGCACTACGCCGCTGGCGGATGATTTCGACGGCCGTTTTACCGCATGTGCTGCTGGCCGGATCGGGCAGCTCGGGTGCTCGCCAGACAGTTTCTTGCGTCTCCGGTTTCGCGCCGGCAAGCGCTACTTCGTCTATCACCGGCCATTGGTGCGAGTGATGCGCCGCCAGTACGTTGGCTTGTCCCTGCCATTGGCCGCCGCGTACAGCATTCACCAGCGCGGCGGCGTTGGGTTCGACTGCGGTGGAACCCAACGCTGACGCCGTGACCAGCAAAATCGCATCCGGCGATTCATGCTCGGCTGCGCCAAAATCCGGGTCGCGATCCACGCCTAACATCGTGCCGAACTCCGCGTCACTCCATGCGCTCAGCACACGCACTTGCCAGCCCAGCGTGGCGGCGGCATAGCGCACGGCGGCAATTGCATGGCCGACATCATGCTGGCAATAGCGAAACGCGCGCTCGCCGTATTTCCAGGCTTCGCGCCAATGGATCGAAGACAGGCCCAGCAGAAATGAACCGGGCGGCAGAATGCGCTCGCCCCCGTCGGTTGCCGTGGCGAAGCGACAGCGCTGCTCAAGCAGATGGTCGCGGCTCACATAGTGGTGCACGCCGTCCTCGATACTCTCGCAGCCTGCGCTCACCAGATACGCCTCGGTCGGGTGAAGATTGCCGCTGGACGGATTGCAGCGCAGCGCCCAGCGCGTGCCCTCGTATTGCTTCCAGGCAGAGAGCCCGAAGGCAAGCTCAAACAGGGCGGCAATGCTGTCCAGGCTCAGCGCTTGCGGCGTGATCTGCCCTGGTTTGTATAGATCGACGTATAACGGCAGCGCTGTTGCGGCCAGTAAAGGCAGCTCCAGCTGCGGAGTGCCAACAAAACGGCGGAAAGGATCCGGCTGATTTTTCCAGTCCAGCTCACCCGGCCCTGCGGCATAGCGTTGCAAATGATGTTTGGTGCGCTGGTGGTACGCCAGTACGGTATCGAGAGGATTGTTCATGGTATTTTAGCTTGGAAAATTTAAGCCACAGAGAACCCGGCGTTGGCGCGGCAATGACAGACTATAAGTTGAATCGGCAATATTCTGAACTTGCCGGGTGATACGCCCTCTGAAAGTTTTGTTACATCCATTGCCTTCTGGAGACGCTATGCGCAAACCCCTGCTTGCCCTTGTTTTCGTAGCCTCATTGTCCGTGTCTACTGCCTATTCGGCAGAAAACGATATGCACCCCGGATTATGGGAAATCACCACGACCTCAGACCTGTTGAAGCTGGCGTCACAGATTCCGCCCGATCAAATGCAAATTTTAATGAACCTGGCCAAGCAGCACGGCATGGACATGCCGCAAATTCAAAATGGCGCAGCTACGTCCAATGTTTGCGTGACCCAGAAAATGGCGGACCAAAAAATCCCACCCGGTTTTTATCAAAATAAATCCGGATGCATGGCCCAAAATGCCACGCATGTCGGTAACAAATACACTTGGGATTTCGTTTGTGCCAACCCAAAACTGAAAGGGAATGGCACAGCGGAAGCGGTGTTCACCAACCCGGACAGCTTCACCGGGCGAACTGAATTCGATGGCGTCGCACAAGGTGCGCCGATCAAAGAGCACGCCGATATCAGCGGTCGATGGGCCAGTGCAGATTGCGGCGCGGTGAAGCCGCCGCAGTGATCCCCTTAGCGCATTCGTAAAGGGTCAAGCAGCGAGGATAGGCCATTGTGATCCAGCTCATGCATCAGTGCCAATAAATGGCCGATTTCGCCGGACGGAAAGCCGGTGCGAGCAAACCAGTTAAGGTATTGTCCGGGCAGATCGGCAATCAGACGGCCTTTGTACTTGCCATAAGGCATGGCAAGGGTAACCAGGCGCTGTAAATCTTCTGGATTCATCGCTATCGGGGTTGTTGGTGTGCGTTAACGTGATTGAAGTGCGCTGAAAATGCTACGCTTTCAACAAACGGGCGTCATCCACAAATTCGATGGTAGACCCCTTAGCGTTAAATTTTCGTATCCATCAGCACTGGATCCATCGGAACTATTGACTCGGCACGATGA
>DMQT01000127.1:4039-4493 GCA_003455595.1 Betaproteobacteria bacterium | reverse complement strand
TCGCGATCCATGCTGGTGAGCAATATCTCACCGGCACCCATGGCTTCCATTTTTTGCGCCCATTCCACCGCATCCAGCCCGGTAGCGGTGCGGCCGCCGTGGGTAAACACTTCCCACTTGCCCGGCGCACATTGCTTGGCGTCAATTGCCACGACAATACACTGCGAACCAAAGCGCGCAGCGGCATCTGCCACCACTTGTGGATTGGTCACGGCGGTGGTGTTGATACTGACCTTGTCGGCCCCGGCGTTGAGCAGACGCCGTACGTCGTTGACTTCGCGCACACCACCGCCCACGGTGAGCGGTATAAACACTTCAGCGGCAACGGCTTCGATGATATGCAGGATCAAATCGCGCTCGTCGGAACTCGCGGTAATATCCAGAAACGTCAACTCATCAGCGCCTTCGCGGTCATAGCGGCGCGCGATTTCAACCGGGTCACCGGCATCGCGCA
>DMQT01000127.1:3276-4020 GCA_003455595.1 Betaproteobacteria bacterium | reverse complement strand
AGTTGACGCCCTTGACGACCCGGCCTGCGCTAACATCCAAGCACGGAATAATGCGTTTAGCGAGTCCCATTATGCCGCACCAGTCAGCGCATCGGAGCGCTTTTGCGCGGCAGCAAAATCCAGCGTGCCTTCATAGATGGCACGGCCGGTAATGGCACCCATGATGCCCTCTTTCTCGACCGCGCAGAGTCGATCGACGTCGTCCAAATTGGTAATGCCGCCGCTGGCAATTACCGGAATTGTCAGCGCCTGCGCCAGTTTCACTGTCGCTTCGATATTGACGCCGCTAAGCATGCCGTCGCGGCCAATGTCGGTATAAATGACGCCTTCCACACCGTAGTCCTGGAACTTTTGCGCCAGATCAATCACGTCGTGATGGGTCATCTTGGACCAGCCATCCACTGCGACTTTGCCCTCTTTCGCGTCCAGACCGACGATAATGTGGCCGGGGAAAGCATTACAGGCATCATGCAGAAAGCCGGGGGTTTTGACTGCTGCAGTGCCAATGATGACGTAACGCACGCCGCTGTCCAGATAGCGCGCGATGGTGTCGAGGTCACGAATCCCGCCACCCAGTTGCACCGGCACGTCTTCACCGACGGCATCAACAATGGCTTTGATAGCAGCTTCGTTGACTGGCTTGCCAGCAAACGCGCCATTCAGATCAACCAGATGCAAACGTCGCGCGCCCTGCGCCAGCCAGTGGCGCGCCATCGCAGCGGGGTCTTCGGAAAACACCGTGGC
>DMQT01000127.1:2551-3259 GCA_003455595.1 Betaproteobacteria bacterium | reverse complement strand
CGCACGCAGTGGCCGTCTTTCAAATCTATTGCAGGAATAATCAGCATGGCATTAAAACGTGAATAAAAAGCTTATAAAGAACAACTGGTATTGAAAGTATCGCATTGATTGGCTTCGATATTGCCATCCCATGTAACAAAGTTGCCCAGCAGATCCAACCCTGCCGCCTGGCTCTTTTCCGGATGGAACTGTACCGCAAAAATGTTGTTGGACGACACCGCACTGGTAAACGGGAACGGATACATCGTGAACGCCGATACCAGGTCGGGATTGCCGGCTTCGACATAATAGCTGTGCACGAAATAAAACCGCGCCCCGTCGGCGATGCCATTCCACAGTGGATGCGGCACTGCTTGGTGCACTTCGTTCCAGCCCATGTGCGGTACCTTGAGTTTGTTACCCGCATTGTCATGCATGGCTTCGGCCGGGAAGCGCAGCACGCGCCCCGGCAAGATACCCAGGCCGGCGACATCGCCCTCCTCGCTATGTTCGAACAGCATTTGCATGCCCAAACAGATGCCCAGAAACGGTTTGCTGGCGGCAGCCTGTTTGACGACTTCAGTCAGGCCGCGCTGCGCCAACTCACGCATGCAGTCGCCCATCGCGCCGACGCCGGGAAACACCACGCGACCGGCGCCAAGGATCACTTCCGGATCGGCGGTGACCACCACGCTGGCGGCGGGTGCCACATGCTCGAATGCTTTGGAC
>DMQT01000127.1:0-2537 GCA_003455595.1 Betaproteobacteria bacterium | reverse complement strand
TTGACACCGCGCAGGTTGTCGATGTGCAGTGTGACCCCGGCGTGGTTGATGAAGCCCTGAAAAAACTCATGGAACAAGTCCACATCAAACCCGCCAATCGCTGCGCGGGTAAATTTGACGTGATATTCCAGCCCGGGACGACCGGACAAATCGAGCACCACGCGCGACAGCGCTTCATCCAATGGCACGTAAGCATGGCCGTAGCGGCGCACGCCTTTTTTGTCACCGATCGCTTTGCTGAACGCCTGACCCAGTGTGATACCGATGTCTTCGACAATGTGGTGTGCGTCGATGTGCAGGTCGCCGACCGCATCAATCTCAATGTCCATCACGCCATGGCGTGCAATCTGATCCATCATGTGGTCAAGAAATGGCACGCCGGTGTTGAAGCGGCTGACGCCGGTGCCATCCAGATTGAGCGTGACGCTGATCTGGGTTTCCAGGGTGTTGCGGGTAATCTGGGCTATACGCATGATGTCCATGAATCGAATTAAACGGTCTGTTGCAGAATATCAGTTAGCGCGCCAACCAGCGCTGCACATTGTACGTCTGTGCCTATGGTCACCCGCATAAACGGCGCAATCCGAACCGGCTTGCGGAAATGCCGCACGATAATGCTGCGTTCGCGCAATTTTGCGGTCAGCTCAGCACCATCATACTGCGGGTGACGAATCAGAACAAAATTAGCCGCTGAGGGCAGTACTTCAAAGCCCAGCGCCTGCAATTTGCTCACCAGTTTGTCCCGGCTGGCGATGATTTTGCGGCAGGTGGCGTCAAACCAGGTACGATCCTGCATGGCGGCTGTGCCACCGGCTTGCGCCAGTTTATCCAGCGGATAGGAGTTGAAGCTGTCCTTGACCCGCTCCAGGCCTTCAATAAGTTCTGCACTGCCGATGGCGTAACCAACACGCAAACCCGCCAGCGAGCGCGATTTCGATAGGGTATGCGTCACCAGCAACTGCGGATAGCGCTGGATCAGCGCCACAGCAGATTCAGCGCCGAAATCGACATATGCCTCATCAATCAGCACCACCGAATCCGGATTGGCCACCAGCAGGCGCTCGATCTCGCCCAAAGCCACTGCGCAGCCGGTGGGTGCATTCGGATTCGGGAAAACAATGCCGCCATTCGGGCGCATGTAGTCATCGACGCAGATTTGAAAATCCGCAGCAAGGGGCACCTCGGTATACGCCACGTCGTACAGACCGCAATACACCGGGTAAAAACTGTAGGTGATGTCAGGAAACAGAATCGGTAGATCGTGTTTGAACAACGCGCCAAACGCGTGCGCCAACACCTCATCCGAGCCGTTGCCAACAAACACATTGGCGCGCTCGACGCCATGGTAATCGGCGATCGCCTGTTTCAGGCGATCGCTGTTCGGGTCGGGATACAGACGCAGCGTATCGACCGCCTCGGCGCGGATCGCTTCCAGTACACGCAGGCTCGGCGGGTAGGGATTTTCGTTGGTGTTGAGCTTGACCAGATTGCCTAACTTGGGTTGCTCGCCCGGCACATACGGCGTCAGCCCGTGCACCACCGGGCTCCAGAATCGACTCATGCTCAATCCCCGTTCAGGCGATATTCGGCGGAGCGGGCATGTGCTTGCAGCCCCTCACCGTACGCCAGTGTGGCGGCTATCTTGCCAAGCGTACGCGCACCCTCGGCCGACACCTGAATCAGGCTGCTGCGCTTCTGGAAATCGTACACGCCCAGCGGGCTGGAAAAGCGCGCGGTACGTGACGTCGGCAACACGTGATTCGGCCCGGCACAGTAATCGCCTAGCGCTTCACAAGTATTGCGCCCCATGAAAATCGCACCGGCGTGCTTGATTTTGGCCGCCCACAATTCCGGATTGTCGACTGACAACTCCAGGTGTTCGGGCGCAATGTGGTTGGCGATGCGCACCGCTTCATCCAGATCAGCGACTTGAATCAGAATGCCGCGGTCGCCTAGCGAAGCCGCAATCACGTCACGGCGCGGCATCTCGGGCAGTAATTTGTGGATACTGGCGGTCACTGCGTCGATATAGGCCGCGTCCGGGCACAGCAAAATCGACTGTGCCAGTTCGTCATGTTCGGCCTGTGAAAACAGGTCCATCGCAATCCAGTCCGGGTTGGTTTTACCGTCGCAAATCACCAGAATTTCGGACGGCCCCGCTACCATGTCAATGCCCACGGTGCCGAACACGCGGCGCTTGGCCGACGCCACATACGCGTTGCCGGGGCCAACAATTTTATCCACCTGCGGAATGGTCTCGGTGCCATACGCCAGCGCCGCCACCGCCTGGGCCCCGCCAATGGTGAACACGCGGCTCACGCCCGCCACAGCTGCAGCAGCCAGCACCAGCTCGTTCAACACGCCGTCAGGCGTCGGCACCACCATGATGAGCTCGGCCACGCCGGCGACTTTGGCCGGAATCGCATTCATCAATACAGACGACGGATACGCCGCCTTGCCGCCAGGAACATACAAACCCACGCGATCCGGCGGCGTGATTTTTTGCCCGAGCCGCGTGCCCTCCATTGCTTCGTCGG
>DMQT01000167.1:4186-7986 GCA_003455595.1 Betaproteobacteria bacterium | reverse complement strand
GGCGACATCAAGGACGCAATCGTGATCCTGGCCGTGGTGGTGTTCAACGCCTGCCTCGGCTTTTACCAGGGGTACCGCGCCGAGGCGACATTGGCGGCGCTGAAGAAAATGCTGGCACTGCGCACACGGGTAAGGCGCAACGGTGAGGTGCAGGAAATCGCCGCCGAAAATCTGGTGCCGGGCGACATCGTGCTGCTTGAGGCGGGTGACCGGATTCCCGCCGACGCCCGCGTACTGGCAGCGCACAATGTCGAGGTGGCGGAAGCAGCACTGACCGGTGAATCCCATGCTGTGGGTAAATACGCCGATGCGCTTGCGCTGGGGGAACGCCCGTTAGCCGAGCGTTTCAACATGGTGTACATGAATACCGTGGTGACGCGCGGCCGATTGGAAGTGCTGGTTGTTGCCACCGGCATGGAAACCGAGATGGGGCGCATCACGGGGCTACTGGAGTCGGCTGAAGAAAGCCCCACCCCATTGCAAATTCAGCTCGACGGGCTGGGCAAGCGGCTGGCGCTCATCGCGGGCGTGGTGGTGACGCTGATTTTCGTGCTTGGCATCCTGCGCGGCGACCCGCTGGTGCAGACCATCATGACCTCCATCGCGCTGGCGGTCGCCGCCATCCCTGAAGGGCTGCCCGCAGTGGTGACGGTGACGCTGGCCATCGGCATGCACCGCCTGGCAAAGCACGGCGCCATCGTCAAAAAGCTGTCGGCGGTGGAGACCCTGGGCTCAACCTCGGTGATCTGCTCCGACAAGACCGGCACCCTGACCCTCAACCAGATGACCGCGCGCAAGCTGTTCTACCGGGGAAGGCGCTTTACCGTCTCGGGCGAAGGCTATGTCGGCGCAGGCGGGATAACCGCCGAAGGGGATGGGCCGTTGCCCGATTTTCAACCGCTGCTGGCACCTGCCGCCCTGTGCAATGAAAGCCGTATCCGCGATGGCGAACTGATCGGCGACCCCACCGAAGGTGCATTGCTGGCGCTCGCCATGAAAGGCGGCATCGTGCCGGAAAGTCTGGCCGAGCACCGCCCGCGCATTGCTGAAATCCCGTTCGACTCAGCGCACAAGTTCATGGCCACCTTTCACCATGACGGCGAGCATGTGTGCATGTTCGTGAAGGGTGCCCCCGACGTGCTGCTGGCGCGCGCAGGTCATGTTCTCGGCGAGAGCGGCGAAGTAGCGCTAAGTACAACCGTCCGCGCTGCCTTCGAAGTCGAGAATGCCCGCTTTGCCAGCCAGGCGATGCGCGTACTGGCCATAGCGAGCCGCGACATTCCGGCGTACGATTTCGACCCCGCCGGTGATCTGATGGCCTGGGCGCAACAATTCACCCTGGTCGGCCTGGTTGGCATCATCGACCCGCCGCGCCCCGAGGCGCGCGATGCCATCCGGCTATGCAAACAGGCCGGCATCCAGGTCAAGATGATCACCGGCGATCACGCTCTCACCGCCGCCGCCATCGCCCGCGAACTGGGTCTGGAAGGCGCGGTGCTGACCGGTGCCGAGCTTGATCGTATTGACGTCGCCGAATTATCCCGCCATATCGAGGCAACCGCGGTGTTCGCCCGTGTCGCACCGGAACATAAAGTCAAAATCGTCCAGGCGCTGAAGGCGCGCGGCCATGTCGTCGCCATGACTGGCGATGGTGTCAACGACGCCCCTGCGCTGAAGAACGCCGACATCGGTGTGGCGATGGGCATCACCGGCACAGAAGTGGCCAAGGAAGCCGCCACCATGGTGCTCACCGACGACAACTTTGCCACCATCGTTGGCGCCGTCAAGGAAGGCCGCACCCTCTACGACAACATAGTCAATTTCGTGCGTTTCCAGCTCTCCACCAACATCGGCGCCATCCTTACCGTGCTTGGCGCGCAATTGCTGGGCCTGCCCATGCCATTCACCGCGATCCAGATACTGTGGATCAACATCATCATGGATGGCCCCCCCGCCATGACCCTGGGGCTGGAACCGGCGCGTCCCGGCATCATGAGCGAGTCGCCGCGCAACAGCGAAGCGCGCATCCTCACCCTGCCGCGTTTCTGGCGCCTGCTTGCATACGGCGCGCTCATGGCGGCGGGCACCCTCGGCGTGTTTTCATACGGGCTGTCAACAAGCGGCATGGAGCACGCATTGACACTGGCGTTCACCACCTTCGTGCTGTTCCAGTTCTTCAACGTATTCAACGCCCGGGCAGAGCATTATTCCGCATTCAACCGACAGTTTTTCGCCAATGGCAAACTCTGGCTGGCGCTGCTTGGTGTGGTGGGATTGCAGGCAGTGGTGGTGCATTGGGGGCCGGCGCAGGCAATTTTCCGCACCGTGGACTTGAGCCTGCATGATTGGGGACTGGCGCTGCTGACCGCCAGTTCGGTGCTGGTGCTGGACGAAGTGCGCAAGCTGGCATTGCGCTACAAGGCACTTCGATAAATTCGGATTTCATCCCAAAGCGGCATTGCAGAAAAATCTCAGGTATCCGTGACTGATTGTGGCGGGCAGTGCCACCACGATCATCCTTGTCTCCCCGATTGTCAGTCAGTGAGCCAAAGGCACGACAACGGCGGCAAGGCGATCATGTCGTTCGATACCTCGATGCGCTCGCCGGTGCAGAGGTCTTTCATCGCCTCCGGCTGCAAGAAACCATTGGATCTCAACGCATCGGACGGAAGCGTCTGCGCCTCGACATTGAAGTTGGCGACCACCAACACCCGGTTGCGACTGTTCGATGGGTCGACACGGGAAAACACAAGCAGGTTTGGGGTATCCACGTCCAGCAATTGACGGTTGTCCATATCCGCGAATGCCGTCGTCTCCTTGCGCAGCACGATCATCTTTTTCAGCGCGCTGAAAATCCGTTGCTCAACCGTGCCGGTCTGATGGCGTTTTTTGGCCTTGTTCCAGTCAAAGTTCGAGCGATTCATCCAGCGGTTATCGGCAGCTTTACTGGCGTCCGCAAGATATTCCAGGCTGTTGAGCGCCCCGATGGCATCGCCATAGTAGAGCAGCGGGATGCCGCCGAACGAGAGAATCACACCGTGCAGCAACACAATGGTCTTGATGGCGTCGTCAATGGCTGCTGCATCCTGGCTTTCAAGCGCAGCCTCCAGCCCGACCAAAGAGGCGAGGGAGCCGGAGATACGCGCATCGCCTGTTTTCGGATTTTCGCCGAACGGCAAACCCCGGGCGGGTGAGCCGGGAAACCGGCCGGTGAAATAGTCGACCAGAAAGCGGCGGTGCATTGCCGGGTCGTAACCCGCCAGCCGCACATCGTGGTCGTCGAAACCCAGCCCGATGTCGTCGTGGCAGCGCACATAATTGAGCCAGGTCGCCCGCTCCAGTTTGATCGGATGGCTTTTGATCCCCTGATTGAGCAAGGCCGTGTTCTTCGTCGCCACCGCATCCCACAGCAAGGCCATGAGCGTGGCGTTGTAGGCGATCTCGCATTCCTTGGCATTGATCGCGTCCTCGCCGAAATATTTCGATATTTCACTTGGCGCCACAATCGCTTCCGCGATGAACAACACGCCCGGCGCGGTCACCTGGCAGCAATCCTTCATCAACTGCAGCAGCAGATGCGCCTCCCGTTCGTTCTGGCACACGCTGCCCATTTTCTTCCACAGAAACGCCACCGCGTCCAGACGCAGGATGTCAGCGCCCTGGTTTGCCCAGTACAGGATGATGTCGATCATTTCGATCAGCACCGCCGGGTTGTGATAGTTCAGGTCCCATTGATAACTGTGGAATACCGTCATCACCCACTTGCCCATTTCCGCGTCCCAGGTGAAGTTGCCGGGCGC
>DMQT01000167.1:0-4093 GCA_003455595.1 Betaproteobacteria bacterium | reverse complement strand
TCTCGCGATCGTCAAAGACGAAGAAATAATCCTGGTATTTCTTGTCACCCTGGCGTGCCCGCTGCGCCCATTCGTGTTCGTTGGAGGTGTGGTTGACCACGACATCAAGGACCAGCAGCATGTCGCGTCTCTTGAGCGTGGCGGCGAGTGCTTCCACATCCTCCGTCGTGCCGAAACGGGGATCGATCCGGTAGAAGTCGCGCACCGCATAGCCGCCGTCGCTATGCTCCGGTGGACAGTCAAGCATGGGCATGATGTGCAGCATGTTGATGCCCAGTTCCTGCAGGTAGGGCAGATTCGCGCGCAACCCTTTCAGATCATCGGCGAAACGATCGCAGTACAGCGCCATGCCGACCCACTTCTGACTCAGGAACCAGTTGTAGTCTTTCTCCCGGGCCAGGTCGGATTTCCGCAAGGCGGGTGCCCGTTCGATGTAGCGCTGCGCAAGCGTTTCGATCAGGCTGACCATCTGTTCCTTGAAATCGGAACGACCGCCATAGAGCAGGTTGAACAGGGAATGGATGGCGTAGAAATTCGCCCCCAGGCGGGTATAGAAATGGCGCAGCCGCAGGTTGCCGATCTCGGGTTTCAACTCGATCAGGATTTCATTCAGCAGGGAATGGGAAGCTTGTTCGTACATCAGTATTCTCCGGTGCACTCAGTCCTGTTCAGGCGGGCGCTGGGACAGGTCTTCCGCCGACGCCAGCCAGGCGCGGGTCGCGGGGATAAAATGGATCACGCCCTCCAGGATGCCGGCGCTGTAATGGCCGTTCATGCCAGCCAGTCCGCCCCGAGCCAGATAAAGCGTGGCGCCATGGCCCTGCTTCACGGCTTCGGCACGCACCGTTTCCTGGGCATTGGCTACCAGCACCGAAGGGATGTCGCTCACCAGAATCGCCATGTCGTTGCCGCTGTCACCCGCGAACACGGTGTGATTCAGCGTGATGCCGAGCCGGGTGCGCAGAAATTCCAGGGCATGGAGTTTGCCGGCACCTGCGGGCAAAACATCCAGTAGCCCGGTGGCCGTGGTCTCGTCGACGCTCCACACCAGGTTGGTGCCGGCGCCTGTTGCCGCTAACCGGTCCCGGATCTGAGCCAGCAATTCAGACGGGTTGGCCAGCGGGGCAGCGTAATAACTGAGCTTGCAAGCGCCCTGTTTGGCGGCCTCCTGCAAGCGCAGACCGGGAATATCCAGCAGAACGGCGGCCAACTGTTCGTGGCTACGTCCACCCCAGTCCGAAGCGATAGCCTGCTGCCAGTCCTGACGCTGTTGCCAGTCGTCACCATGAACTTCATAAAGGCTGGTGCCCACGTCAGCAATGACGAAGTCGGGTTGAGGCAGCGCATACTCAGCCATCGCTGCCTCTACCAATTCCCGATGACGTCCGGTCACATAGACCAGCTTGACCTCCGGCCGTTCGACAAACCGGCGGAAGCGTGGCCGTGCCAAAGGCGATTCCGGCTGGGCGCCGTTGGGCAGCAGGGTACGATCGAGATCCGTGGCGATGAGTATGCGCTCATCCATTCAGTCGGCCCCCAGTTGCGGCACGCGGCAGGCGCTGTAGAAATCGTAGTAATCAATGGCCTCCAGAATGCCGCGGGCATAGCCGGCCTGGGCGAAATAAATCCGTTCCACCTCGGCCAGGGCGCGCAGTTCATCGTTATGGCGGTTGGCCACCACTACCGCCAGGGTATTGCCCCGCATCATGTCTTCGTCCGAGCCGGAGCCGCCGGCGACCAGGATGTGCTCCAGAGGGATGCCCCACTGGTCCGCGAACCAGCGCACGGCGAAGCCCTTGGAGGCGCGAACGGGAAGGACGTCCAGAAACTGGCCGAAGGAAAGGGTGACGTTCACCGTCTGGTCGCCCTGGTGCAGCAGGCGGTTGATTTCTTCCAGGGAGGGCGCCACCCGGGGATCGATGTAATAGCTGACCTTGTACCGACCCTGATCTTTCTTGGGTTGGCGCGCCAGACCCGGCAGCTCGTCCAGGATGGTGCGCACCACTGCCGGGGTCCAGAGGTGGTCGATGTGCCGGGTCCATGCCGTGTCCGCGGTATATTCCGGCGCGAAGTGGATATCCGTACCCAGGCTGGTGATGAGTACGTCCGGCATGGGAATGCCATAACGGCGCATGACCTTGAGGGCGGATTCCAGGGAGCGGCCGGTCACGATACCGAAGGTGGCGCATTTGCGATGCGCGCGTACCACCCGCACGAAGTCTGCCAACGATGTCGGATCACCCAGCAGGTTCTGATCCAGATCGGTGAAGATGGCGCGATCGTGATACAGCATGGGACGGCGAGCGGGCGGATTAAGGGCGGGACCGCCTTGTTCCAGCAGTGGGGTCACGGCTGCCAGATAGCACTCGGCATGGGCCAGCCAGGAGTAATGCCGTTGCACGCCCTGCAATCCCGCTTGCGCCAGACTCGTCCAGATGCCCTTGTCCTTCAGGGCATTCAGCAGGGCCGCCGCCATATCTTCGGCGTTAAGCGGGTCGATCAGGTAGCCATTGTGACAGTTGGCGATAATATCCTGCGGCCCCCCGTCCGAGGTGGCGACGATGGGCAAGCCACTGGCAGCCGCCTCGATCAAGGTCAGGCCAAAGGGTTCGGTCAGGGCCGGATTGACGAACACGCCACCGGAGGCTGTTGCCAGGCGGTATAGCAGCGGCACTTCTTCGCGTCGGTGATGTTTCGGGTAGGCCACCCTGCCGTAGAGATCGTAACGGTCGATATCCAGCAACAAATCACCCAGGACGGTTTGAGCGCCACTGTCCAGGTCGCGGATATCGTCCCGGTTGCCGGCCACCACAACCAGGTTGGCCAGGTCCTGGAGTGCCGGCGATTCGCCGAAGGCGCGCACCAGGGTGGCGATATTCTTGCGCTCGTCCGGGCGGGACAGGGCCAGAATCATGGGCTTGGCCGGATCAGTCAGGAAGCGAGCCACTTCGGCGGCGATGGGGGCGTGTTGCTCGCCGCCATCGGGCGGCATGAAGCGTTTCAGGTCCGTGCCCGGCGGGATGACCCGCATCTGCTCGGGCTGGTAGTGGTCATACAGCCCGTATTGCTCCTCGATCTCGTTGGCGGTGGAGGCAATCACCAGGGAGGCCGAGCCGAGGGTCAACTCCTCCGCCTCGACGCGCCGAGCCATGTGGTAGCGGGCCTCGATCACGTCGCGCTTGATGCCCGAGGCGATGAGACGGCGACGCTTCACCCGGCCCAGGGAATGGCCGGTATGCACCAGCGGCACTCCCAGCAGATGGGCCAGCCGGGTTCCCACATAGCCGGCATCGGCATAGTGGCTGTGGATGAGGTCCGGCACCCGCCCCCCACTGCGCAGAAAGGCCAGGGCGTTGTCGGCGAAAGAGTCCAGATGGTCCCACAGCTCCTCCTTGCGGATGTAGCCCTCCGGCCCGGCGTCGATGCGCACGATGCGGGCCTTGGGGCCCATGGCCTCGATAGGCTCGGCGTAGTCCGGACTCACCAGAGAATCCACCACGCGCCGGGTCATCAGATCCACCTGTGCCACACCGGGCAATTCCGCCAGATTGCGTGACACTTCCGCCACGTAGAGGGTTTGCCCACCGGTATCCGCATCCCGGCCCAGCTCCAGATCATGGCCACGGATCAGACCATGCACGCTCAGCATCAGGATATAGATCGGGGTCATGCTGCCTGCCCCTCCGCTGAATGCCATGCCGTGATGAAGGGTCGGTAGAAATCGCTACTATCCGGAATAGTCCCACGCACACAGCTGATTTTTCCGGCGACGCAATGTGCGCGCTCCAGCGTTTGTTCCACAGGCGAGCCTTGTGTCAGGCCAGGCAGGAAAACGGCGGCAAAAGCATCGCCGGCGCTCAGCATGACCAGTGCAGTTGGAAGCGGGGAGTTTCGGCTGAATGGCATGGATTCTCTCCTATGTTAATGGGCCGCTTGCTTGTGTTTAGGTGATATTTCCCTGCAAGTATTATTACAAAATATAGTTTTGTATAATATCATTGAACTGTTTTTCAGGTGCTTCCCATAAGTAATGTAACGGAATTGCCTGACTGTCCCACCCATTTCAACTTTGCCGAGCGGTCGCATTTCATGA
>DMQT01000198.1 GCA_003455595.1 Betaproteobacteria bacterium | reverse complement strand
TCGCCGTGCAGCAGCTGCTGCAAAAAATCCGTCAGCTCGTGTTCCAGCAACGCCAGATCAATCACCGGTGCCGTACCACGCACCAGATTGGGCACCTGGCAATATACGCAGCGCCAGTTGCAGGCGTTGTTGGGATTGAGATTGATGCCCACCGAAACGCCCCCGGCGCGACGCGAAATCACCGGGTAGACGTAGGTCATGCCTACGGCGTCGCGCGCATGATCGGTAGTGGTAAGAGTGGGTTTGGAAGTCATTGAAGCCAGAATCCGGTGGCGGAAGGTGTGAGATTCGAACTCACGATGTCGTTTCCGACACGCCGGTTTTCAAGACCGGTGCATTCAACCGCTCTGCCAACCTTCCTTTTTAATGCCGTGACGGCCTGCATCAGGAAGCGCATTTTAACCGTCAGCACGCAGATATGCCAGCGCCTTGGTGCATACGCTTTTGCAAAACTTTATAACATATTGTCAAACTGGATCAAACAATGTGATGGACTGGGAAAGTATGTTATAAATTTTATTTGCCAGTTAAAGTGTAGCGCATTGATACCAGCGTTTGTTTCACCACTTTTGCCCTCCGTTACACTTTAAAAGCACCTGATGACTAGATTGATTTTGACTCTGATTCGCTGCCTTATTGTGCTGAGCCTGATGCTTCTAAAGCCAGTATGGGCAGTGGAGATCATTGCCAATCCCGACGTGCCCGTCAGCAGCGTATCGCAGAATGCGCTGCGCGCGATGTTTGCAATGAAGTTGCTGCAATGGTCTGATGGACGTCCGGTACGCGTGTTTGTACTGCCCGATGACAATCCGCTGCACCGTGCATTCTGCAAGGAAAAACTTGATCTTTACCCCTATCAGTTGCGCCAGACCTGGGATCGGCTGGTGTATTCAGGCACCGGCCAGGCACCCACCGAGGTTGATTCTGAAGCGGACATGCTGTCCAGCGTAGCCAGGACCCCGGGCGCGCTGGGATACATCCGAAAAAGCAGGTTGAACGATGCCGTGCGCATCCTTACGGTGGAATGACATGAAGCGAGCCATTTTCCAACTCGGTACGCTGCTGATGCTGGCATGCATCAGCACGGCCACGCGTGCAATGGATAATCTGCCCGATGGCGTTCAGTTGCACGGTTTCGCCAGCCAGAGCCTGATCAGCACCGATCACAACAACTTTTTCGGCCAGACGCAGGACAGCGCCAGCCTGGGTTTCACCGAACTTGGCGCGAATATTTCATGGCGCATCAACCCCAAAGTGCAGATGTCTGCGCAAGCCATTTCTCGGCGTGCGGGCGAGACCGATAATGGCACACCGCGCCTCGACTATGCCACGCTGGATTTGACCGCCTACGCCGATGAAACCAGCCGCTACGGACTGTATCTCGGCAAGATCAAGAATCCCTATGGTCTGTATAACGAAACCCGCGACGTGGCTTTTGCCCGCCCCAGCATCCTGTTGCCGCAGTCGATTTATTTTGACCGCCTGCGTAATTTCTCGCTGGCTTCACCCGGCATCAGCCTGTACTCGCAAAACCGACTGGCAGTAGGTGATTTGAGCATGCAGATCAGCGCAGTACGGCCCAATGCAAGCGACGAGGAAAGCGAACGCACTTTTTTGGGAAAGTCGCAGCCAGGCAGTATTGACAGCAAAACCTCCTATATCGGTCGACTGTTGCTGGAGCCCGACAATAGTCGCCTGAAGCTGGCACTGACGGGTGTGCAGATCAACGCACAGTACCAGCCGGGTGGCGGCGATGCTTTGCAGGCAGGTGTAATCGACTTCCGTTCCTGGATACTGTCTGCCCAATACAATGCGGAAAACTGGGTGCTGACCAGCGAATATGCACGCAGGCGCATCGTAGAAACCGGCTTTGGCCCGTTCTTTCTGAACGGCACCACTTATGGTACCAGCTATTATGTGCAGGGTGCCTATACCCTCTCTCCCCGCTGGAGCGTGCTGGCACGCTATGATTACAGCGTGGCCGACGACGCTGATAAAGACGGCATCAAATTTCAATCCAAATCCGGCCTGCCTGCCTACAGCCGCTTTGCGCAGGACTGGACTGCGGGCGTGACCTACAACGCCAGCCGCAGCTGGCAGCTACGCGGTGAATACCATCATGTAGATGGTACGTTCTGGCTGCCCTATGGCGATAACACCAACCCGGCCAGCACTGCGCGCTACTGGAACATGTGGCTGTTACAGGCCGCATACCGGTTTTAACCCGATCAAAGACCCGGCGTATGCCTCAACTTCGCAGCAGATTTACAACCTTTCTCAGCCTGCGCTGGAAAATCATCGCACCGTTAAGTCTGGTGCTGTTCGCTGTCAGCGCCAGCCTGTCGTATATCAATTATGACAACCAGCGCAGTGAACTGGAGGCTGTCCGCGCCAGCAGTGAAGCACGCAGCGAACGCGCTGCCGCTGAAGTCGTTACCCAGTTGGGCAGCCAACTGGAGACGCTGGCCAACCTGATTCCCAATCTGTCGGATGTGCATGATGCGCTCGTGCTGGGCGACAGCACTGCACTGCAAGTGCACTATCAGCATTACTGGAGCACCTTGCACTTCAATAGCAATCTGGAGCAGGTGCTGTTTTTCAAACCGGATGGCGCACTCATCTCAAGCTGGCGCGAAGACGGCGCACGCGAGGTTTCGCCCACACTGACTGCGCTTGCCAAACGCGTGACCCAGCAGGAGCAGCCGCAAAGGCTGATGGTGTGCAACGGCACCTGCCTTTATTACTATTTTGTACCGGTACTGGACAATGGCCGTTCGGTCGCAGCAGTTGCTGTTGCCGCCTCGCTGGCCGATGCCGTGCTGGCGTTCCGGCGCATGACCGACACCGATATCGCCATCGTCGCGCCTTACGTCGCGCTGCCGCGCACCGATTTGAAACAGGCACTGATTCCAGCACTCAAACGCCGCGTGCTGGCGATTTCTGGCGGTGCCAGCAGCATTGCGATGTTGCAGCAGATTCAACCCGGTACGACGAAGACACAAAAACACATGTCGGCGCAGTATCAAAACCGCCAATACGAAATACTGCCGGTCGCACTACCCAACATCGCCATGACAGGCAATGCCTCCATGCTGATCATGTTCGACCGTACTAACGACCTGCGCCATCTCGATAATGTCGCCCGGCGCAGTATCGTTGTCGGTCTGACCGGCCTGATTATTTCCGAATTGATGTTGCTTGCGCTGCTATGGCTGCCAATGCGCCGTTTCACCCATATCACCCAGACACTACCATTGCTGGGTCAGCGCCAGTTTGATGCGGCACGCGAACAACTGGCACGCATCGGCACGCAAAAAATTCCTGACGAACTGGATATGTTCCATGCCAGCACACTTGAGCTGACCGACAAGCTGGAAGACCTGCAAACCCGCAATACCGCACATGCCGATGAGTTAAGCAAACTGGTGCGGCAGTTGTCGCGCGAACGCGATTTTATTTCCGGCCTGCTCGATACCGCCCAGATGCTGATCATCACCCAGGACGGCCAGGGCCGCATCCTGATGGCGAACGCCTACGTGCTGGCATTGACCGGTTACGACTACGTGGATCTGCATGGCGCGCAGATGAGCACCTATTTCAGCCTGCCGGAACAGGCCCAAACGCTACGCCAGCAAATCAGCGGCCTGCTTCACTCGGACGGTGCCAGCCTGCGCCAGGAAAGCCCGCTGCGCTGTCGCAATGGCGAGATACGCGACATCGTCTGGATCCATTCGGCACTGGCGGGCGAGAATCCGGAAGACGCTGCCATCCTGTCGGTCGGTCTGGACATTACCGAGTTGCGCCGGGTCGAACAGCAGGCACACTATCTGGCCGAATACGACGCCCTCACCGGCTTGTACAACCGCCACCGTTTTCAGGAAGCCCTGCAAACTTTGCTGTCGCATGTCGCCGAGCAGACAACGGGCGTGCTGATCTATCTCGATCTGGACGAATTCAAATCGCTCAACGATACCGCCGGCCACAGTGCTGCCGATAACGTGCTGCATGCCGTTGCCAGCCAGCTGCAAGGCATGCTGCCGGCGCCGGCACTGATTGGCCGTCTGGGCGGCGATGACTTCGCCCTGGTATTTACCCATCTCGATGCCGCCCGTGCCATCCAGGTGGCGCGTCATATCCAGCTCAGTCTGGGCAATATCGCGTTGGCCGAGGTGCCTCTCAGCCACAAAGTGTCGGCCTGTATCGGCATCGCTGAATTTCCCACCCACGGCACAGTCGCGCAAGAGCTGCTCGCCAATGCCGACCTGGCCATGTTCCGCGCCAAGGAAAGCGGCCGTGGCAGCATGCATTTGTACGCCCCCGACGAGGGCCTGATGGAGCGCGTACTGAACCGCGTCTACTGGGTCGACAAAATTGAGCAAGCCTTGAAAGAGGATCAATTTACGCTGCATTTCCAACCCATCATGGCGCTTGCAGATCACACCATCAGCCACCATGAGGCACTGGTGCGAATGAACAATCCGGTCGGCGGCTTGCATGCCCCGGGCGAATTCATCGGCGTGGCGGAAACCACTGGCCTGATACGTGGCATAGATCAATTGGTGCTTAAAAAAGCCATTCAGGCATTGGCCGAGATGCAGCGCACTTCACCCCACACCAAACTCTCGGTCAACCTGTCGGGGCGCAGCCTGAGCAATCAACGCTGGCTGGAACTGCTGCAATACGAGTTGAGCCACTCAGGTGTAAAGCCATCTGGGCTGATACTGGAAATCACTGAAACCGCCGCGCTGGAAGACATCGCCAGCGCGCGCGTATGGATGGAGCGCGTGACGCAACTGGGCTGCGTGTTTAGTCTGGATGATTTTGGTGTCGGCTTTGCCTCGTTTGACTACCTCAAGCAGTTGCCGGTGGATTACGTCAAAATCGACGGTTCGTTCATTCACAACCTGGTCAACAATCACGACGACCAGTTATTTGTGCAAGCACTGGTGCAAACCGCGCACGCCTTCAACAAACAGGTGGTGGCCGAATTTGTCACTAGCCAGGCCATCGTTGATCTGCTGGTTGAATACGGCGTGGACTTTGCTCAAGGCTATTTCATCGGCGAACCCAAGGCAGATTGGCACGTCTAGTGTGAAACACTACACGAGCTGCCTGTCGGTTTTTCAACGTCCGTGTTCAGCTTTCGCCTCAATTTCCCCTCCTGACTAACGCTGCGTGCCTGAAAGCGCGGTGCGCATTGGATCGCAAGGCAGCACCATCTGGCATATATCGTGCTCAAGTTCTGGCATCCAACTATAACAAAGCTGTCGCCATGAGCCCGGTCACCAAAATACTGCAAAAATGGCTGCAAATATCGCGTGTTAACGCCACGCCTTTTGACACGCTGCGGCACACTCGCAACTGGATCAACCAACTGCAACATCAGCACGAGTACGAAGCGCATCAGATGGTGGTTGACGCGCTGAACCAGTTCAACCTGTCGCGCGCACCGCTAGACGAAACCCGGCTGCATATTCTGCACCTGCTGGAGCACGCTGGCGGCCCGCTACAAGCCAGCATGGTCACGCAATATCTGAAAAACCAGTCGGTGTTTCGCTACGCCGGGAAATCCCTGTGGCAGGAAATTTTTGCGTTTTACTGGCAGCTTGCGCTGGCTTACCAGAGCTTGGTCAAAGCCGCCACGCACACGGCACCCGCGCTGGCGCAGCAGTTGCCGCTCATCACCCAGCGCGCATTGCACTACCAGGGCAAACTGATGCAATGGCGCTACATGCACTATGAAACACCCACCGCCGACGCTTGGCGCAACGTGCATACCCTGTTCAATATCGCTGAAAGCAATGGGTTTGCCGACACCGCCTTGCCGCTCGATACGGATCGGCAGGCAAGCTGCACCCAACTCTATGTGGGTATCCAGTTGTTGAGCCTGATCAATCCAGTCGGCCTATGTCCATGGAAGATCGAGCGCACAGCACACTGGGTCAGCGACTGGAGCCGGGTGATGCACCCCAGTGCCTATTTTGACGCGCACATTCACACACACTGGCTGGATCTGGCCGGATCAGAACCACCGCACCGCACCACCGACCGCCCGGTAGAAGGCACCAGCTTGCGCTACTGGTCGTTGCACGACGTGCTGACTGCGCTCGAACGCACCCGCGGCGAGCTGGCACAAACCGACGTACAGGCCATGCTGAAAGAAGTGTCTGAACTACACTGTCTGCTCGATGACATTACCGTCATCCTGAAACGCGGCGGCGTGCAAAGGCAGATGCCGCGCCATGAACAGGCGCTAACAGCCGGTCTGGTCTGCGGCTATGCCAACGTGCTCAACAAACTCGACACGCCCACGTCGTCTGCGCCCCAGGACCGGTGGGTTTTGCAGGACGAAGGCGACAGCGGTTATGGACTGACCCAATACGCCGCCGCGACGACCATCCCTGCCGAAGGTGCGTTGGTGCATTTGAGCGTCGGCATCAAAGGCCATGTAGCCGAACTTGCCGTGGTGCGCTGGATAGAGCAAGTCGAGGGACATCCCATCAAACTGGGTGTAGAAAAGCTGGGTGTCAGCCCGCGCCCAGTGGCGCTGCAGGCGGTGCAACATTTGATGTCGGACAGTGCGTTTAACCATAGCCTGACCGACACCCCGCTTGCACGTTGCATTTTTCTGTCATCTGCCAGCGAGCGCAGACTCAGCGCAACGCTGCTGGTGAGTCGCGACGACATCATCCTGCCGACACGGGTATTTGACATGCTTGATGGCGACTACATCTACCGTATCCGCATCGCCCGTGTAGTTGAGCATAATGGGGACTGGGCACGCATGAAATTCGATATCCTGACCCGCCAACACCTGCGACGCGCGCGTCAGGTTGACGACCAAATAGCCGTCTGAGGTTTCAGCGATTTCGTTCTATCGTCGCGGTGTGGAAGTCAAAATTCCCGTTGCGGCGGTCTTCGAAATAGCGCCGGAGCGTCTGCTCGATGGTGCGAAACGCCAACTGATCCCACGGAATCTCGGCCTCGGTGAATAATGCCACTTCCAGGCTTTCCGGCCCGGCCGCAAACTCCAGATCCAGCAGCCGGGCGCGGAACATCAAGTACACCTGGCTGATGTACGGCAGGTTGTAGAGCGTAAACAAGTGTGAAATTTCAACGCGTGCACCGGCTTCTTCAAATGTCTCGCGCAGCGCGCCTTCCTGCGTGCTCTCGTGGTTTTCCATAAAGCCCGCGGGCAGCGTCCATTTGCCGTACTGCGGCTCGATGGCGCGCTTGCATAGCAACACCTTGTCCTCCCACACCGGCAAGGTGCCCACCACCATTTTTGGATTCTGATAGTGAATCGTGTCGCATTCGGGGCACACAAAGCGTGGCCGGTTATCGCCTGCCGGAATAGTTTGGGTGACGCTGCTGCCGCATGCACTGCAAAATTTCATGGTGGATTCCTGGCAAAATTATCCGGTCAAATTAACAAAAAATCGCAGGTGCCGCTAGCCTGAAAACCGACTTCGCCTTATTCTCGCCTTATCAGCTCAAGCATGGAGACTCCGCTGCGTGAACGCCGACTGCTACGCCATCCGCCAACTCTCGCCCTACCGGGGCATGCTGTTCGTGATTGAAGTAGAGGGCGCGCTGGCCTACAGCAGCGATGGTCACATCTGGCAGGTGCACTGTAAAAACCCGTTCAGCCGTTACTGGCCAGCGGGCGAATGGACCGAAGGTGAAGGCGGCACACTGGCGCATTGCCAGCACCAGGAAATCATCTTGCAGGCGCTGGAAAATCACCCGCCGCTGCCATTTTCCGCACACGACCAACTCGAACTGTGGCTGCTCGACAAGCAGCACGGCCTGCCATTGGCGCTGCTCAAAACCCAACGCAATCACACCGAGCCGGCAACAGTCGGCGACCCGACCTGGTACCCATTCGCGCTCACCGACACTGCTTTCACTGCCGCTTGCCTGGCTGAAGCCGATGCCCGCCGCGACCCGCGCGCCTGGCCGGTACCGCATCGCGATGTATTGTCGCGGCTGGTGAATGAAGCGGCGCGACCATTGCCTGCTGCGCAATGGTTTCGGCGCGGCGCGCACCACAGCGGCATCGGCCTGAATGCCGGTTTGCGCCTGGATCCCGTCTGGGCGGGACGCCCGCTCTCAGGTGCCAATTTTCCCGAACTGCCGGTACGCGAAACCTGGCACGAGCCGCAGCATGCAGCGCTGATACGCGAATACCATCACTGGATTGCGCCCGAGCTGCTGACGCAATCCGGCCTGCGCAGCAGCACGCGCAAACGCCTTGAAGCCGCCGCAGCCGAGCATCCCGAGCGCTTGCTGAAAATCTACCGCGTCCTCCCGGCAGTCGCCGATGCATCGCATCTAAACGCCATACTGGTCGCCGCCCGCCTGACCCAAACTGCCCCGCCCATTTGATCGGAACCCCATGCGCCCTGCCCACATCCTCACCATACTCGACCGTGAATTCGTCGCTGCCCAGCACCACACACCGGTAATGCTGTGGGGCCCGCCCGGCGTGGGTAAATCGCAGATGGTGGCGCAGATTGCGCAGCGCCACGCGGTGCCGCTGATTGATATCCGCCTGTCGCAGATGGAGCCGACCGACTTGCGCGGCATTCCATTTCGTAATGGCGACTGGGTTGAGTGGTCGATCCCCGGCATGCTGCCCGACGCGCAGCGTCACGGCGCGGCAGGCATATTGTTCCTCGACGAAATCACCTCGGCACCGCCCAGCGTGTCGGCCGCCGCTTACCAGCTCATCCTCGACCGCCGCCTGGGCGACTATCAGGTGCCACCGGGCTGGGCGATTTTTGCCGCGGGAAACCGCCAGGGCGACCGCGGCGTGACCTACGCCATGCCCGCACCACTGGCCAACCGCTTCACCCATTACGAGGTCGAGGCTCATCTGGACGACTGGGTCGCGTGGGCGCATACGGCGCAGATGGACGAACGCCTGATCGGCTTTTTGCGCTTTCGCCCGGATCTGCTGTTCCACTTCGACGCCGCGCATAACCCGGTGGCCTTCCCCAGTCCGCGCTCGTGGGAATACGCCCACCGTGCACTGCAAAAATTCCGCGCCACGCCCGAACTCATGCTCGACGCACTGCAAGCCTGTGTCGGCGCCGCTGCCGGGGTCGAGCTCAAGACCTTCATCGACAATATGGCACAGTTGCCAGACATCGAGGCGATACTCGCCGGACAGCCCGCCGATGTGCCCGACGGCATCGACCTCCAATATGGCGTGGCGGCGGCGCTGGTGCGGCGTGCCGTGCTGGCGCGCGAAACCCTGGAAGCCAATCGAATTTTTGGCAATATCCTCGGCTATGCGCGGCGTTTTCCGCAGCGCGAAATGGGCGTGATGCTGGTCACCGATATGCACCGCTCCATCGGTAAACCGCTGTTCGCCGTGCCCGAATTCGAGGATTGGGCCAATACCATCACCGACCTGATGCTGTATGACCTGAAATGGTCGCCGATGAAATGAACACACCCGACGCCGATTTAATAAGCGCGCCCGACGCTGATGAAATCGCCACCAAGCTGTCGGCCGCGCGCACCCGGCTGATTCTGGAGCGGCCATTTCTTGGCGCGCTGGTGATGCATCTGCCACTCACCGCCGTCGATGCCAACGTGTGCGACAGCATCGCCACCGACGCACGCGCACTGTATTACAACCCGGCCTATATCGCGCGCCTGTCGCTGGCGCAAACCCAGTTTGTGCTGGCGCACGAAGCGCTGCACTGCGCGCTCGGGCACTTTGCACGGCGTGCCCATCGGGTCATGCAACGCTGGAACATCGCCTGCGACCACGCGGTGAATTTATTGCTGCTCGACGAAGGCCTGCGCCCGCCGCCGACGATCCTCGCCAATGCAGAATATAAAGGCCTGTCCGCCGAAGAGATTTACCCGCTGATTCCGGAAAACAGCAGCGAGCAGACGCTCGACAAACACCTGTTCGACCAGACCGACGACAGCAGCGGTCGGCAGCCTGACGATGCGCCAGATGACGCGCCCAGACAGGACGCCGACGACACCCAGGGTGCAGGCAACGACGTGCCGCATGAAGACGCCAGCACCACCTCGCAGCAGCGCGATCAGCCGCGCCCGGCACCTGGCGGCGATGGCGACAACCCGAACCAGCCGCGCGACCAACCCCACCCCAGCGCTGCGCCGGGACAGCAGGAGATCAGCCCGAGCGAGCGCGAAGCGCTGGCGCAGCAGTGGCGCGGCCACCTCGCTTCCGCTGCGCAGCAGGCACGCATGGCGGGGCGGCTAGGCGAATCCTGGCTGCGCCTGGTGGATGAACTGATTACCCCCAGGCTGCCCTGGCGCAGCCTGCTGGCGCGCTATCTGATGCATGCGGCGCGCGAGGACTACAGCTTTCAGCGCGTTTCCAGAAGAGAAGGCGCCGCCATGCTGCCCAGCCTGTACAGCCGTCGCATCGAACTGGTAGTGGTGCTCGATACCAGTGGTTCGATCCTGGAAACGGAAATGCAGGAATTTGCCGCCGAAATCGATGCCCTCAAGGCCCAGGTCAACGCCCAGGTCACGCTGCACGCCTGCGATGAACAGCTGGCCGCAGACGGTCCGTGGCAATTCGCGCCGTGGCAGGCCGTCATCTTGCCGGACGGCTTCAGCGGCGGGGCAGGCACCGATTTCCGGCCGGTCTTCGCGTGGCTGGAACAGGCGCAATTGCGCCCCGATGTGCTGGTGTATTTCACCGATGCGGAGGGCGAATTTCCTGCGTTTGCACCTGACTATCCGGTGCTCTGGCTGGTCAAGGGTCGCGCCCCGGTGCCGTGGGGCGAAAGGGTACAATTGAACTAGTACGCTATTTCTTCGCAACAGCATGCTTGGATTCGCGCAAAGGCTGGTATATGCTGACGTCGGGTCGCACGCCCCCACATCAACCACCTAGAGAGGAACAACGCAAATGAACAAATCCGAACTGATCGATGCCATTGCTGCCAAAACCCCTGATGTTACCAAACAAGCCATTGGCGAAGTCATCAGCGCCTTCACCGAAACCGTAAGCGGCTGCCTGCAAAACGGCGACGACGTCACACTGGTGGGCTTTGGCACGTTCAAAACCGGCAAACGCGAAGCGCGCATCGGTCGCAACCCACGTACCGGCGAAGAAATCAAGATTGCCGCTGCAAACGTACCCAAATTCTCCCCCGGTAAAGGTCTGAAAGACGCGGTCAACGCGCCTAAAGCCAAAGCCAAAAAGAAATAAAGTCGCATTGGCCGCGTTACTTGCGGACAAAAAAACAGCGCAATGCCCGATTACTGGTGCATTGCGCTGTTTTTTTTGGTAGCGCTAGCAAAGCCGCCATGCTTAAGATCAATTAGCGCTGCGAGCCATCCGCGCGGAAAAACTCCTTCATCAAGAACGCTTCCAGGCCGCTGTTATCATCTGGCCGTGCTGACAACACCACGACTTTATTCAGCCGCTGCGATTGCCAGTTGAAATCGCCTTTGTAATAACCCCGTATCAGCGTAATCATGCGCTGCACCACGGCGCGCTCAACGTCGCCACCAACCCCCGCATCCACCTCGATCACCTGCCGCTTGGCATTGCTGTAATCGTTGGTCCAGCCACGGAATGAAAATGTCGCCTGGCGCACGCCCATGCTGAGGATCTGGAACACCCCGTTGGTGCCATCGATTTTCAGATTGCGCTGGATGTTTGCCATGCTGACCTGATCCGGTGTCGGACCGCTGACGCCGTGTTCTGCTTCGGCACGCTTGGCGCGCTGCGCCTGAATGTATGACGCCATGTCAGTGGGCGGCGCATCGCTGGTTTCCGGTGTGGGGGGTGTCGGCACCGCATGCGGCTCAGGCAGCGGTGTCAGTGCAATCGGCAGCGGCGGTGCGTGCGGCACGGCTTTATCCACCGCGATGATACGTTTTGCCAAGGTCGCGGGATGCGTCCGCTGCGGCTGCGCTTTATGCGGACGCGGCTGCGCCTGTGCCACTTTTGGCACCGGCTTGCGCGCCGGGTGCGGCGGCACCCAGTCGTTCAGGCGCACTTCCAGCGGCGGCAGGCCGCCGGTCGGCACCAAGGGAACCGGGTGACGAATGACGACCAGCAGTAGCAGTCCGTGGAACAGCAGCGACGCCACAATCCCCAGCAGCGTGCTGCGCCGTATTTTGAACGCCCAGTAGCCTGGCGTCAGGTCACTCGGATTAATTGGTTCGTAAGTGGGTGTTGCTGACTGACTCAATCCATTTCCTTGTCTATTCCGCAGGGGTTCAGATTCTTTTATCCACAGGAGGTTCATGCGCCCGGACTAGCGGGTAAAATCCTGCCTATTCAAATTCAAGACGATCCCCATGAAACTCGGCACCCCGCTCTCCCCCACCGCTACCAGGGTCATGTTCCTCGGCAGTGGCGAACTCGGCAAGGAAGTCATCATCGCGCTGCAGCGTCTGGGTGTGGAAACCATCGCCGTGGATCGTTATCCGAACGCGCCGGGGCATCAAGTGGCGCATC
>DMQT01000207.1:369-6969 GCA_003455595.1 Betaproteobacteria bacterium | reverse complement strand
AGGTAGCGGATACGGTGACGGTGTAATCAACGTCCGAACCAACGATAAAAAGCCTCGGAAAACCGGGGCTTTTTTTGATGCCGTATCACCAGCGCGCCCCGAAGGAAGTACCCTTGAGGTGCCGACTTTTACTGAACCCCTTGCGTGACGCAGTGGGTTTTCTCTTACCCTCTCAAATCATCGAGAAATTCTGAAGCAGGCTCGACGCTCGTCACCAGCAGATGATCTCTCGCCCGCGTGCAGGCAACGTAGAGCAGATGTCGCTCAGTGCCATACATCTCTTGCAGATCAGTGTCGTCGCCGACCGTTCCCGTCCCACCAACTCGGGAGGAGGAGAGCCGGCACCGGGAGAAAACGGGTTTTTGATGGAGTCCATGGCCTTTATACCTGTTTATATCTATTTATACATAGTATCGATAATAAGTCAGTATAAATGCTCATGCAAGCTCGCTGTTTGCCGTCAGCGGCAGTTGTTCGGAAAAACCGAACAGTTGAATTTTCATTCAACTCGCCATCTTCAAAGATGTGCTTGATGTGCTCACTGATCGTCCCCTTGGCCTTGTCGAACAGCTAGGCCAACTGCTTCTGGTTCAACCAAAGCGTTTCCGCCTCCAGCATCACGTCGATGCGGGTGGAGCCGTCTTCGCTTTGGTAGATCAGGAATTGTTGGGGATCGGTCATGGCGCAGTTGTTGGTGAAGGCGTCGGCGCTGCGGAAATTCATTGGCTATATTGTCCGTTGAGCCTCACACGTTGGCGAACATTACTTCGTAATAAAGCCTGAACGGCCAACCTCGGTACCTGTAAACCTGATTACGTTCGCGGAGTCGTCAATATCTGCCGGCGGATCTTCATTCTCAAGAATAATGATCTGTGCGTCCACAAAGCCTGAAGCGAGCGAACGATAGAATGCGCCCTTTACATCGTCGGAGAAACCACCCTCATCAGCATCTGGCTCCCTGTATACAACCAAGGGCGAGTCGATAACTACGAGACCAGGGTGTGGCATCGACCGACTCATACAGTATCTGAGAAGGGCAATGTTGAATGCAGCATGAGTTATGGCGCGAACACCTTTTCCATGACTCGCCCGTTGCTGTCCCGAAATAACTATGTCCTGATCACTATCGCTGAACGTAACGCGGTCAAGATTGGGAAAATGCCACGCTCGAAGAAGTGCATCCACTTGTTTGCTGAACTGTTCTATTTCACTGGACCCAACCACAACTGCCCCGTCCGCGCGTTGTGCTTTTTTTGGCCTATCGCCCTCGCTGATTAGCTCCTTTAGTTCCTCCAAGCGGCCATAGAGATCGAGCGCTCGTCGATATGGCTCGCGCGCGGATTGACTGTCTCTTAACTTCTGAACCGCTGCCTGCACGCGCGGTTGTAGGAGGACGCGAATCTCGCTGCTCACAGCATCAAGCTCGGCCTGCTTCACGAGCCCCTCTTGCTTGAGACGTTTCACTTCCGTTTCATTATCGACTAATGTGTTGTGAAGGTCGGCAAGCAATCTGCGGATTTTCTCTGCTTCCGCGTGGCAAGCATCTGCGACCTCACTTGGCGAGGCTTGAGGACTTTGATGCTCGTAGTCGTGATGCTCTGCGACTGCACCACACACTGGGCAGCGTTCTTCCTTCATTTGTCCGAGGCGCAAACCCGCCTCTGAGATCGCCTGCAAGCGCCGCAGGTCCGAGGAATATTGTGTTTTCAGCAACTCAAATCTTTGCTGCAACTCCGATAAAACATTCGTGCGTGATTCAACATGTCGCAGGCTCGCCCACGCGCTTCGCCGCTTTTCTTCGAGCGTTGCGACGGATTCCTGCTCGGCTGAAAGCTCAGCAGATGCGCTTTCAATGACCGCCTCTACGCTATCGAACTGCTTCCGCAAAGAAGCCACGTCACCATCAAGTTTTAACTCAGAAATCTTTTCTTGTGTGCGCTCCACGAGAACCTCAATCACCTCGATTTTCCCCTCTAGCCTGATTCTTGAGACTTTAGGATCGACTTGTGCGATGACTGAAGAATCATCGACTCCAGAAAGAAGTAGGCGAAACACAGCCCCTTCGGCCGTGCTAAATATAACTTGTCCAGAGAAAATCGGTGATTCTTCGCTGATAACAGTCTCCTCGTCCACGAGAATGAGTCGAGCAAGATCACGGAAACTCAACGGGCGAGTCTTCCCTAGCTTATTCGTTCGGATTTTTCTCCCCGTAAGTCCGGACAAGTTGGAGAGGAAGTGTGAGACAGTATTTTCATTTTCCGCACTATGTTTTTCACTGAGGATGCGGTCTGCTTCCCCGGCGGTGTGTAATCGCACATCTCCGCCTCGGAGACTTCGTTCAAGGAAGTATTCCTTATCGTCAACCTTCGCGCGAACGCCCAGCGTAACTGTTTCATACGATGCGGTCTGTAGTATTTCCTTTGGTGCTTTGCTTCCACCCATCATGAAATCGATGCATTGGGTAATGAATGTTTTTCCAGTATCAGAGGGGCCTGATATGACGTTAAGTCCAGCCATAAAATTCACCTCAGCATCTGGTACGCCTCGCCCAGTTAAGGTCAATCTTGTAATCGAGAAGCCAGAAATTGTCATGACGATTCCTCATCCCACAGTACCGACTCCATCACAAACTCGGCTCCCCACTCGCCAAGATGCACGCGAACCGTTTTCTCGATCTCCACATCTGATAGTTGACTAAAACTACTCGCCAACCAGGCGGCACGTTCTCGAAGACCAGTAATGTAGTCAGCGTCTAGTGTGTCAAGAAAACTGGCCGACCGTTCGGTGGCCGAAAAAAATACACCCGCCTTCTCGTATCGTCGCTCGATCAGTCCTCGACTTTGATAGAGCAGCAGGCCTTCCTGAAGTGCGTTACGTCGTACCAGAAGCTCACCGCTTCGATGCGGCGTCTGCGGATGGAGTCCAATCGGACCGTTTGGCACATCATCAGAATGGACCACGAGGTAGTCAAGAATAACGAGCCGTTGAAGCGAATAAGCTACAGGAGCTACATCGTTCAAGACAGCCAATACACGAAGGCCAATCTCGACTGCACCGTTGAACGGTGCGACAAATTTTCTTCCTTCGTCGGCCATTATTTTGTCCATTTGACCTTCTTGTCGTTCGCCAACTGATGGCAAATGCCACCGTGATCCCGCACGGTAAGTCGACCATGCAATGCATGGCCAGTAAGCGGAAGTGATCTTGCGGTTTTTACGACCGCGACGACACGTCGATATCCATCTGGATGGTCGGAACGAACCTCATCTTTGATTCCACTGTGAACCTCATCCTGGAGTCTCTCAAATTCTCCAGGGGGTAAAGTATCGCGTGAGAAGGTTCGCAGCGATTCTGCACTATAGAATTCAAGCCTAGAGTCGCCGAAGTGTTCTCGTACATCAGTCTCGTTAAAAATATCGGCGACGCCAATGACTTGACGCTTGAGGTGGTCCGCGTATGCATCCAGCAACTGCCTTACGTAGTTCGCTTCGTGATCGGTTGGATCGGCTGGGGGTGCACCGACGGGCGATCTAGGCGGCAACCCACCGCCGAATCGCACTATATGCCAGCGAGTTTTTGCGTGTTCATCGATCAACCGAAGCGGTGGTATTGCCGTAAAGATGGAAAAATCAAGACCATCTATGTAAGCCCCAAGCTTGGAATCCAGTTCGACCACAGTGGTTGAAGTTATGCCAGATCGGCAATGTGAATCCCAATTCGCCTTTAGTTGTGCGCGCAGTTTATCTGGATTCTTTAGCAGGTTTGACAACCTAGTACCCGCGCCTTGAGGTGCCACGAATCGATAGCGTCTCGGATAATTATAGTCTCCCCTCTGCGTGTAATAGACAAGCTTGCCGAGTTCGACCCAAATGTCTCCGGGTGTCAATGCATTTTTGTAATGCTTGCACTGATAATTGTCCCAGACACTGCTGTCGTCCTTGCTGGTTGCAATAACGTCTCGCCCCATGTCACCAGCACCGCCACATCGCTCTACGAGCGCATATTCATCGCGGAGTGAATCGACCCATTCAAGAACGAACTCTTCCCACTGCCGGTCACTGAATATTCTGATTCTTTCGATTGCCGGAATCGGAAGTCCCGCCACGACAATTTCGGCCGGTACGCCTGCGGGCGTAGCAGGTGAAGCCAGCGGTATTGTGTGTAACTTCACAGCTTGAACACCTTCATCACCTCATCCCCCAGATGGTTGATCACCTTCACTGCAATCCGCCCGTTCTTCGGTTTTGGAAATGCGCGTGAGGTGTCGCTGTTCAGCGTGGCCCAGGCCTCTTCGTTGATTTCGGCTTTGAGCGTGGTTTTTAGCGCGCTGTAGGGGTCATTCGCGCCGAGGAAGTAGGCGTGGCGGACGAAGAAGCTTTCTTCGTTGTAGTCAGTGTCGATGAACCAGCAGGCGATGCCGTCGGCGCCGTTACTGACGACTTCGCCGGTCTGAGGTTTGAAGACGTCCACGCCATTCACTTTCACGCGCAGCTTGCCGTCAGCTTCCGGCAGGAGGGTGATGTCCGGCTCGCCGAAGATGACGAAGAGGTTGCCCTTGCCGGTATTTTTCAAGTCCTCGGCCATGTGCAGGTCGGCGTTCATGCGCGCCTTGAGCACGGGGATGCGGCCCAGCTTGCTGAATTCGGTGGCGTGTGCCTCATAGTTGAAGGCGCAGGCGATCAGCACATCGAAACCGGCGTCGCCCGACTCGCGGGCGGCGGCGACCAGGTCGGCGCGCTGCACGGTGCCGAACTCGGGGCCAATGAAGATCGCGGCGCGTTTTTCCGTTCCCGCCGCCGTGTCGCCAGCGCCGAGTTTCTGATCTAGCACGCCGCTCTCGATATAGCGCCCCTCGGCGCAGACCAGATCGCCCGGCCAGGGTGTCAGCGCAATGAAGGTGATGCGGTCTTCCTTGTGCGCCTGCTGCACGCCGGCGGTCTTGAGATTGTCCAGGATCATCTGCGGGAAGGATTGCTTCGCCGCATAGTCGGCGTCCGGTTCGCGCAGAGTGTCGATCAGCTCGTCATTCTCATCCACACCCAGCATGCGATGCGGGCTGAGGCTTTCGACGGTGAAGGGGCCGGCGACGCGGACACACTTCCTATTGTCGTAGGGCTTGTCGTAGAGATATTCAAACTCGGCCTTGGCGGCGATGGATTTGTCGATCTCCTGTTGCCGCGCGATGCGCGCCTGCCACCAGTCGGCGTGCAGTTTCTTGGTGGCCTCCGGCCATGCCTTGTCGGCTTCGCGCGGAATCTCCCACTCCTGCCAGGCCTTCTTGAGCGCGGCGTTCAGCGCCTCGCACAATGGCTCCAGCTTTGCCTGCCACTGTTCCCAGATGACATCGATCTCGGCGTTGTTGGCGATGGATTTCAGCGTGATGTGCGGCACGCGTTCATAGACAAAACCGTGGCGGATGTTGCCGTGCACCGGCTGTGAACTGGGTGCGGTACGGGTGACTTCGGCTTCCTTGATCTGGCCTTCGCGCGAATCGGCCAGCAGGTAGAACGGATAGCGCGCACCCATGACACGGGCGCGGGCCAGCGCCAACGCCACGCGCGAAGTGTCAATCGTGATCCAGCGGCGGCCCCATTGCTCGGCAACAGTGGCGGTGGTGCCGGAACCGCAGGTCGGGTCGAGTACGAGGTCGCCGGGGTCGGTGGTCATCAGAATACAACGCTGCACAACCGCGAGCGCTGTTTGGACAACGTATATCTTTTCACCTCCGACAGTGCTACCAGTATCAGCCCAAAGATTGGTGATTGGGTAAGCGGGAAAATCATCAAGATAACGAACGTAATTCAATGTTGCACCACTTCCATCCAAGCGATTGGCTGGAGCCAGAACGTTAAGTCCCCTTATGTTTGTTTTAAATGTACCTTTACCCGGTGTGAATTTCTTGCCTCTGTAAATAAACTCTTTTAGATCACCATCACCAGCAGGACGCGAACTTCTGAGGTCGCTTAGCTTAAAAAAGCGAGTTCCGGGTGGTAACAAATCCACGTTGCTTACTTCTTGCGAAGTAAGCCTTCGTCTTTGCCCGTCTATAGTCTCAATAGAGTTATATCCGCTTGTACCTTGTATACCTAGCATCTTCTGCAGCAGAAGCTGACGATATTTCAAATGTACCTTTGACCTTCCATACCAGATGAGGAAGTCAGAAACAGCGGCTAAATTTGAAGTTGATGCGCTAGAAGTTTTAGCTACTGTGATAAGGCTAACAAAATTATCTTCCCCAAACACCTCATCCATCAACGCCCGTACCCGGTGCACATTCTCATCACTAATCTGTACAAATATCGACCCAGAATCGGTCAACAAATCACGTGCGACGGTTAGGCGGTCACGTAGATAGGTCAGGTATGAATGAATGCCGTCGCGCCATGTATCCCGAAACGCTTTCACCTGCTCCGGCTCGCGGGTGATGTGGCCGGCGTTGCCGTCCTTCACGTCGCGGCTGGTAGTAGACCACTGAAAGTTGCTGTTGAATTTGATGCCGTAGGGCGGATCGAAGTAGATGCACTGCACCTTGCCACGCAGCCCTTCGCGCTCGGCGAGGCTGGCCATCACCTGTAGCGAATCGCCGAGGATCATGCGGTT
>DMQT01000207.1:0-311 GCA_003455595.1 Betaproteobacteria bacterium | reverse complement strand
TCTGCCCGGCATCAAACTGGCTTTCTTTGGTCTGGCGCAGCAGGTCGTCGATCAGCGCCTTGGGGTGCACCTTTTCCTGGATGTAGAGCGGTGGGGCATGGACGACGAGGTCGCTCCAGTCCTGCTCATCCTTGCCGCGCCAGACAAGCTGCGGGTCGAGATCAGTGTTGCGCGGGTAGCGAACCTGTTTGGGATTCTTTTGCTCGTCATTCAGCACGGACTGGAATTCGGCCGTGGGAATGTTTTTCCGCGTGGCTTCGTCGTGCTTGAGGGTTTCGACGGTTTTGGTGGATTTGGTGGTGGGGGTTTTA
>DMQT01000236.1:2690-3243 GCA_003455595.1 Betaproteobacteria bacterium | reverse complement strand
TTCTTTTTCGACGAAGCGCACCTGCTATTCAATGACGCGCCGGATGCGCTGGTCGACAAAATCGAACAAGTGGTGCGCCTGATCCGCTCCAAGGGCGTTGGCGTGTATTTCGTCACGCAGAACCCTATCGACGTGCCTGACAAGGTGCTGTCGCAACTTGGAAATCGTGTGCAGCACGCCCTGCGCGCCTTCAGCCCGCGCGACCAGAAAGCCGTCAAGGCTGCGGCCGAAACCATGCGCGACAATCCCGCGCTGGATGAAGAAAGCGTCATCACCGAACTCGGCGTGGGCGAAGCCCTGGTGTCCTTCCTCGACGAAAAAGGCCGCCCCGGCATGGTCGAGCGCGCGCTTATCCTGCCACCGCAAGGCCAGATTGGGCCGATTACGCCAGAGCAGCGCCAGGCCATCATCGCCAGCTCGCTGGTCGCCGGACACTACGAAAAAGAAATCGACCGCGAATCCGCCTACGAACTGCTCAAAGGCCGTGCCGCCCAAGCTGCCGCAACCGAACAGGCTGCAGCAGCGCAAGTGGAAAGCAGCAAAGCAGAAGCGG
>DMQT01000236.1:1048-2650 GCA_003455595.1 Betaproteobacteria bacterium | reverse complement strand
TTGATGTATTGGAGAAATCATGCCTCTTCGACGGCTTGCAATTGCAAGCTGGCACCAGCCAAACGGATATTCTCTGTAAAAAATGCAAACGGACCACTGGAAATAAACTGACGTTGCTGCACTGGCTCAACAGACAACAAAAAAGGCGCACTCAGCGCCTTTTTTGTTGCTCATCCGGGCAAATCCGCCCGAATCATTTGCTTAGCTCCAGGAACGGTTGCCACCGCCGTTGCCGCCATTGCCGCGATTACCACCGCCATTGCCCTGGCTGTCACGACGTGGGCCACCTGCAGCCGGACGCGCAGCGCCGTCGCGGCGACCCGCGCCGTTGCCGCCGGTGTTGCCCCAGCTATTGCCATTACCATTGCTGGGACTGGCGTGGCTGGTATTGCCGTTGCTGCTGTTGCCATGACTATTACCATTGCCGTAACTATTGCCGTTGCCGCTACTGTTACCGTTGCCATTACCGTAACCGCTGCCATTACCCCGGCTCGCATTGCTGCTGTTGCTGTTATTGCCATAACCCGAGGTGCGACGCTGCTCGCCTTGACCAGCAGGGCGACCGCGACCGGTACCAGGACGGCTACTAGGCGACGAGGTGCGCGGCTTCAGTTTAGGCTCCAGGCCTTCGATCACTTGTGCCGGAATCAGCTGGCCGGTAAAGCGCTCGATACGCTTGAGCTGCATGGAATCACGCGGGCTGGCCAGCGAAACAGCGATACCCGACGCACCGGCACGACCGGTACGACCGATACGATGCACGTAGTCTTCCGGATTTTTCGGCAGATCGTAGTTGATGACGTGAGTGATGCCAGGCACGTCGAGGCCGCGTGCGGCGACGTCGGTCGCGACCAGCAGGCGGATGTTGCCCTGACGCATTTGGTTCAGGGTACGGGTACGCGCACTCTGGTGCATGTCGCCGTGCAGGGCGGCCACTTTATGACCTTGTGATTGCAAGTCGTCAGCCAGGGTATCGGCATCGCGCTTGGTGGCGGTGAAGATAATTGCCTGGTTGATGTCCACGTCGTTGACGAGGTGGGTCAGCACGCGATTTTTGTGCGACAGGTCGTCGACAAAGTGCATATGCTGGGCGATATTTTCGTGACGCGCCTGTTGATGGGCAATTTCGATGCGCTTGGGGTTTTTCAGCAGCTGCTGCGCCAGACGCGCGATATTGCCTTCAAACGTGGCCGAGAACATGACAGTCTGACGGCTCGCCGGGGTGGCATTTGCGATGCGCTCGACGTCGTCGAAGAAGCCCATGTCGAGCATGCGGTCAGCTTCGTCCAGAATCAGCATTTCAATGCGCGAGAAATCAATGCGGCCGCGTTCGATGTGGTCGATCAGACGACCCGGTGTGGCGACCAGCACTTCAAACGGACTCGCCAGCATTTTGTTTTGAATCGGGTAAGGCATGCCGCCCAGAATGCTGACCACTTTAACGCGGCGCAGGTGCTTGCTGTACTTTTCAGCAGCGGCGGTGACTTGCAGCGCCAGTTCGCGGGTTGGGGTCAGCACCATGATGCGCGGGCCACGACCGGCAACAGCGCTGGGCTGCGACAATTTTTCCAGTGCAGGCAGCATGAAGGCAGCGGTTTTGCC
>DMQT01000236.1:606-921 GCA_003455595.1 Betaproteobacteria bacterium | reverse complement strand
GCTTGGGTGTAACCCGAATCGACAAGTGCTTGGATGAGGGATTCGTTAAGACCTAGGGTTTCAAATGACACGGAATTTCCTTTATAAAACGCAAATAGCAAGCCAACGGAGGGTAGGCTTGACATAGCCATCCACTGCCGGCGCGGAACATCGTCGCTAACCGGGTGGAGCTGCGCTTTCAGGAAATCGTGCTGAAACGCGATAAGGTCAGGGATCGATGGCGTGTCGTTAAAGACACGCGCCCAAATCACTGATTAAGTTGAACCAGATCGCTTGGGAGAATTAGATTATACTGAAATTCTAAATGTAATCAAG
>DMQT01000236.1:0-455 GCA_003455595.1 Betaproteobacteria bacterium | reverse complement strand
GCCCACGTTGACCACGGCAAGACTACCCTCGTCGACAAACTACTGCAACAATCCGGCACGTTTGCCGCCCACCAGGCCGTTACTGAACGCGTGATGGACAGCAACGATCTGGAAAAAGAACGCGGCATTACCATTACCGCTAAAAATACCGCGCTGGACTACGACGGCACCCACATCAACATCGTTGACACCCCAGGCCACGCCGACTTCGGCGGCGAAGTCGAGCGCGTGCTGTCGATGGTGGACGGCGTGCTGTTGCTGATCGATGCCGTCGATGGCCCAATGCCGCAAACACGCTTCGTCACACGCAAAGCGCTGGCTTTAGGCCTCAAACCCATCGTCGTGGTCAACAAGGTGGACCGTCCTGGTGCGCGTCCTGATTTCGCCGTCAACGCCACGTTTGATCTGTTCGATAAATTGGGTGCCACTGAAGAGCAGCTGGATTTCCCGGTGGT
>DMQT01000218.1 GCA_003455595.1 Betaproteobacteria bacterium | reverse complement strand
CGCCGTTCCGATAGCCAGCCGGATATCACCGAGCGCTTCGAGCTGTTCATCACCGGGCGCGAGTTGGCCAACGGCTTTTCCGAGCTGAACGACCCGGAAGATCAGGCCGAACGCTTCATGGAACAAGTGCGCAACAAGGAAGCGGGCGACGAGGAAGCCATGCACTACGACGCCGATTATATCCGCGCGCTGGAATACGGCTTGCCGCCCACTGGCGGCTGCGGCATCGGCATTGACCGGCTGGTGATGCTGCTGACGGACAGCCAGAGTATCCGCGATGTGATTCTGTTCCCGCAGATGCGGCTGGCGTAAAAAAGCCGCCCCTGAAAATTGGGGCGGCTTTCACGACATATCTTAAACTGCGCTCAACTGCTGATCGGCTTGAGCTTCCAGATTTCACGGTTGTATTCGAGCATGGTCCGATCAGTCGAGAAAAACCCGCTTGATGCCGTATTCAGGATGCTCATGCGCGTCCACCCATCCGTGTCCTGCCAAGCTGTCGCCACACGGTCCTGTGCGTCCACATAAGCCCGAAAATCTGCCAGCGTCATCCACGGGTCATGCGGACTTTGTATGGCATCGGTAATCATGTCGAAAATATACGGTTCACACGGATTGAAATGGCCGGAGCGGATCAATTCCAGCACCTCGCGCAGATCACTGTCCTGTTCGACGTATTGCCACGGTTGGTAGTGTTTGTGCAGTTTATCCACCTCGGCGGTACGTAAACCGAACAGGAAAAAGTTCTCTTCGCCCACGGCATCCATGATTTCGATATTGGCACCGTCGTAAGTGCCGATAGTCACCGCTCCATTCATCATGAATTTCATGTTGCCGGTGCCCGAGGCTTCCTTGCCTGCGGTAGAAATCTGCTCCGACACATCGGTCGCCGGCGCGATGATTTCCATGCTGGATACGCGGTAGTTGGGCAAAAATGCAAGCTTGAGCCGCCCGGCCACGTCCGGATCGTTATTCACTACCGCCGCCACGCTGTTTGCCAGCTTGATAATGCGCTTGGCCATAGCGTAACCAGGCGCAGCCTTGCCGCCAATCAGCACGCAACGATCCACCCAGTTATCCATGCGGCCATTTTTAATGCGCAGGTAAAGATGAATCACGTGCAATATGTTCAGAAGCTGACGTTTGTATTCATGAATGCGTTTGACCTGCACGTCGAACAACGCCGCCGGGTTGAAATCTACGCCACAATCGGCCTTGACCAGTGCCGCCAGACGCTGCTTGTTGGCTAGTTTGACCGCACGCCAGTCTGCGTAGAAATCCGTTTGCCCGCCCTCAGCATACGGTTTGAGTTGTGCCAGCTGGCTTAGATCACCAATCCAGCCATCGCCGATTTTTGTACTGATGAGTGCCGTCATGCCTGGATTGGCGTGCGCCACCCAGCGTCGAGGCGTAACACCGTTGGTTTTATTGTTGAATTTTTCTGGCCACAGTTGATAAAAATCGTGGAACAGGCCATCGCGCAACAATTGCGAGTGCAGCGCAGCAACGCCATTCACCGAAAAGCTGCCGACAATCGCCAACCACGCCATGCGCACGTAGCGCTGTTCACCTTCCTCGATAATCGACATGCGCTTCTGACGCTCTATATCTCCTGGCCATTTGAGCGAAACCTGACGCAAGAAGCGCGCATTGATTTCGTAAATAATTTCCAGCAAACGCGGTAACAGGCGCTCAAACAACCCCAACGGCCATTTTTCAAGCGCTTCGGGTAACAATGTGTGATTGGTATACGCCATGCAGCGCTGGGTGATAACCCAGGCGGCATCCCACATCATGCCTTTTTCGTCGATCAGAATACGCATCAATTCAGCCACTGCGATAGTCGGGTGCGTATCGTTCATCTGAAACACATTTTCATCGGCGAATTTACGATAGTCATTCTCGCCATTACGTTCCCAAATACGCACCGCGTCATGCAGGCTGGCCGATGCCAGAAAATACTGTTGGCGTAGACGTAACTCTTTGCCATTTTCGCTGCTATCGTTGGGGTACAGCACCATCGAAATATGCTCAGCCTCGTTTTTGGCGCGCACCGCTTCGATGTAACTGCCGGCATTGAATTCATTCAGGTTGAATTCGTCAGTCGCCGCCGCTTTCCAAAGCCGCAAAGTATTGACCGTCTGGTTACGGTACCCCGAGATCGGCATGTCGAACGGAATGGCCAGCACATCCTGGGTATCGACCCAGCGTATGCGGGTATTGCCCAGCGCGTCGTGATACGCCTCGCTGCGCCCGCCAAAATGCACGCGCTGGCTGTATTCGACACGTTCGATTTCCCATGGATTGCCTTCGCGCAACCAATGATCCGGCTCTTCGACCTGGTAGCCATTGTCAATATGCTGACGGAACATGCCGTATTCATAGCGAATACCATAACCCATCACCGGCAGCTTGAGGCTGGCACAACTGTCCATGAAACACGCCGCCAGGCGCCCCAGGCCGCCGTTGCCCAAGCCTGCGTCCGGCTCCTGCTCCATCACTTCTTCAAGTGTCTGACTGAATTCCAGCATGGCTTGGTCGGTTTCATTCTTGATGCCGAGGTTGAGCAAATGGTTACCCATCGCCCGCCCGATCAAGAACTCCAGTGACATGTAATAAGCGCGCCGATTGCCTGGTTCCAGCTGCGCATTCCAGGTGTTGCGCCAGTCAACCATGAGACGGTCACGCAATGTATAGGCGAGCGCTTCGTAGGTGTAGGGCGGCGAACAGCCCTGAAAACGTCCCAGGTAATACGACAGATAGCGCTGAAAATCACTGCCTATGGCGTGCGCATCATTCGGCAATGGCTTGAGTTTGAATGGCTGGTAAGCCCCGGTACGCGGGTTGCGTGGCATGGATAACGCTCCTGATAATGGCTATAAATTGACTCTGCACATCGCACTGGGGTTCAGTGGCGAATGCCGAAATGGGTGCACATTTTTTAACTAAACGCCCGCTCCATGCGCGTGGGTTCTTATGGCTGCCGCATTCCTGTTGGACTGACTGTAAATCGACCAAATGACGTGTCAGTGATACTGTATTTTATTTCCCTGTCCTTATCAAAATTATCACGTCGGCTCTTGCGCGCCACATTACCTTGTGTTAAAAATAAGAATCCTTCTCATTTAGATTTCGTGAACCCATGCACACTTCGCTGGATCATCTGTTTCCCAGTCAGACTGGCACCATAGAAACCATCGACGTCAGCCCTGAATTGGGCCGGCGCATGGCTGCATTGGGCCTGCGTCCCGGCCGTCGCGTAGAAATGGTGCGCGCTGCCCCATTACGCGGCCCGCTACAGATTCGCATTGGCCACACCGAGATCATGATACGGCGTGTTGATGCCGCCAAAATCAACGTCAATCTAGTCGCCTGAGCTGCAATATATGAAACGTATCGCCCTGCTGGGCATGCCCAATACGGGCAAATCCACATTCTTCAATCGTTTGACCGGTGCCGGTGCGCGCGTTGGCAATTGGCCCGGCATCACGGTTGACCTGCTGGCTGCAAAAATTCTGCTGGCCGGCACCATGGTCGAAGTCGTCGATTTACCCGGCATCTACAATCTGCACGGTTTTTCTGACGACGAACAGGTGGTGCGCCACTTTCTTGAATCGCAAGCAGTGAATGGCCTGGTAGTGATATTGAACGCCAGCCAGCTTGATCGCCAGCTTGCGCTGCTGTTGCAGCTCAAAGCCCTCAAGCTGCCGATGACACTGGTGCTGAACATGTCAGACGAGGCCAAGCAGTTGGGCATCAAAATCGACCTGGCCGCCCTCGCCCGCAACCTGGATGTACCCGTGACGCTCATCAGTGCCAAATACGGCCAGGGGTTTGAATCAGCACGTCAGGCGATTGAACAGCTGCTCCACACCCACCCAGCAGTCATCCGCGCAGATACAGCGGGACTGAGCCAGGACGACAATATCGAGGTCGAGCTCGACCGTATCGTCGGTAATACCGTCAATACGCCCATTACGCTGGCGCCCGATCTGACACGCCGCCTGGATCGCGTGCTGCTACACCCCTGGCTGGGCTTGCCTTTATTTTTCATTACCGTATTCCTGCTGTTCCAGTTGGTATACGGCATTGGCACGCCGCTGCAAGACGCCATGAACTGGGGACTGGAGCATATCAAAACCGGGCTGCTCCAACCTGCTCTGGCCAATGCCCCGTTACCCGTGCAAAGCTTTATCCTCGACGGCCTGTTTGACGGTGTCGGCACGGTATTGAGCTTTTTGCCGATCATCGTGGTGTTTTTTATCTTCATGGCAATTATTGAAGACAGCGGTTATCTGGCACGCGCGGCCTATTTGATGGACGCGCTGATGGCTAAAGTTGGACTGGATGGACGCTCGTTCGTGATGCAGTTGATGGGATTTGGCTGCAATGTGCCCGCGCTGATGGGCACGCGCGTCATGCGTTCGCGCGCGCTGCGTCTACTTACCATGATGGTGATTCCGTTCTCTTTGTGCTCGGCCCGCTTGCAGGTGTTTCTGTTTTTTACCACCGCAATTTTCGCCCCGCGCGCAGCCGCTGTGGTGATGTTTTCGCTGTATCTGATGAGCTTTTTGATGGCTTTCCTGACCGCACTGGTGTGGCGCGGCAAGTACCGCAGCGTCGAGCCACTGCTGCTTGAATTACCGCCCTACCGCTTCCCCACTTTCAAGCAGTTGCTGGTGCAAGGTTGGCAGCAATCGCAACACTTTTTGAAAGGCGCGTCGGGCTTTATCGTCGGCGGCGTGGTGGTGGTGTGGGCGTTGACGCACTATCCGTTCAACGTACCGCCTGCCAGTCCGGCGACCCTGGCGGGTCAACTGGCGGACTGGATGGTGCCGGTGTTTCAGCCGCTGGGTATCGACCGTCTGTTGTCCGTCGCCCTGCTGTTCGGTTTCATCGCCAAGGAAATCGTGATTGGCGCGCTGGCAGTAATTTATGGCGCGGGACAAAGCAATCTTGCAGGCGTCATCGCGGGCAAACTGGATTGGGTGCAGGCCTATAGCTTCATGCTGTTTACCCTGATTTATACGCCGTGCCTGTCCACCGTTGCGGTGCTCAAGCAGGAATCAAAAAGCTACTGGTTTACCTTCATCGCAGTGGCCTGGCCACTCGGCCTGGCGTGGGTAGTGAGCTTTGCATTTTACCAGGGCGCCCGTGCATTGGGTTGGTAAACCCTGGCCACATCAGTCCCATCCAATCTCGAATGCGGTTTTAGCGCCGATGACACACTGCGCCAGACTGGGCGGCATGCCGGTCTGATCGGCAGTTAAAGGGCGCCGCCCGGCCATGATTTCTGCGTCGTGTTGCGGATACAGCGGGACTTGCTGGCTGTCTGCATACCCTTCCGGATAAATCGGCTGGTTATTGGCCAGATCATATTTATCACTGGCACCCAGTGCGTGCAGCATTTCATGCGCGATGACNNCGATATGCCCAGTAGCGCAATTGCAGGCTCCACCAGGCGATTTGCAGGGGATTCGCAGACGCGTTCGGCGGAACCGGCGGCAGGCTTTTTACCCCCGGGTACAGATGCAGCACCAGCGGCTGCTTCAGCTTGACCCAATAGCGTTCCGATTGTGTTGCCATGAAGCTGGCGATGTCGGCAAACTTTGCCGTATTCAGCGTGGCGATGTACGCGCCGGTTTCAGCTGAGCCGTCGCCATTGACAGGGTAAAGGGCGACTTGGACGGGTGCCTGCCAGCTGGATAAGAGATAGCGATCCCAAGCGGTAGAGACTGCTACGCCGAGCAATACGAATAGTAGCAGTCCGACGCGATAGTGTTTCAAGCAGTACAGCCCTGACGATCAGTCAGCCTCATCTATCCACGCCAATTGAATCGCTTCCAGAATCTTTTCATTGGATTTGTCCGCTGCATCATCGAATGCCGGCAATTCGGTAACCCAGCGGTGCAGGTCGGTAAAGCGGATGTATTGCGGATCAACATCCGGGTGGCGTTCAATCAGCTCAATCGCAATGTCGAGGGTGTCAGTCCATTTCATATCAGCTCCCGTGCTTGACCGCCTTGGTCAATGCCCTTCCTTGACCATGTTGATGGTATATTTTGGAATCTCGATCACCAGATCGGTCTTGTCCATTATCGCCTGGCATGACAGACGCGACTGCGGTTCAAGGCCCCAGGCCTTGTCCAGCATGTCGTCTTCCAGCTCTGTAGAAGGCTCCAACGAATCAAAGCCCTCACGCACGATCACGTGACAGGTCGTGCAAGAGCAGGATTTTTCGCACGCGTGTTCAATTTCAATGCCATTACTGAGCAAGGTATCGCAAATGCTGACACCCGGTTTGGCTTCGATCACCGTGCCTTCCGGGCAGAGTTCTTCGTGGGGCAGGACAATAAGTTGAGGCATGTTCGATACCGTGTTAGAGAGCTTCAATACGTTGGCCAGCCAGCGCGCGTTTGACGCTGGCGTCCATGCGGCGCGCGGCAAACTCGTGGGTCGCCTGATTCAGCGCTTCGGCAGCGTCTTTGATGGCGCGATGGTCTGTCCCTGACAAGCGGGATTTAAGCGCGTCCATGCCAGCATCAATCGTGGCGCGCTCGGCTGGGTCCAGCAACACCACGCCATTTTCCGACAGGGCAGTTTGCGTGGCGTCGAGCAGGCGCTCGGCGTCTACTCGCGCTTCCTGCAAGGCGCGAGCCTGCATGTCGTCTTTGGCATAGGCGTAGGAATCCTTGAGCATACGGGTAATGTCGTCATCGCCCAAGCCGTAGGCGGGCTTGACGGTGACCGCCGCCTGCACGCCGCTTTGCAGCTCTTGCGCGGAGACCGAGAGCAGGCCGTCTGCATCCACCTGAAACGTGACACGGATCCGCGCCGCCCCTGCCACCATCGGCGGTATGCCGCGCAGTTCGAATTTGGCCAGCGAACGGCAGTCCGTCACCAGCTCGCGCTCGCCTTGCAGCACCTGGATGCTCATGGCAGTCTGGCCGTCTTTATACGTGGTGAATTCCTGCGCACGCGCCGCCGGGATAGTGGTATTGCGCGGCACGATTTTCTCCACCAATCCGCCCATGGTTTCGATGCCGAGCGACAACGGGATCACATCCAGCAGCAGCCAGTCATCGGCGCTGCGGTTGCCTGCCAGCACATTCGCCTGTATCGCCGCGCCCAGTGCGACAACCTTATCCGGATCCAGGTTAGTCAACGGCGACTGCTTGAAAAACTCGGCCACGGCCGCCTGGATGCGCGGCATACGGGTGGAACCGCCCACCATCACTACACCTTTAATTTCTTCCACACTCAAACCTGCATCCCGCAGGGCTTTACGCGTAGGAAGCAGGGTTTTATTGACCAGACTGGCGGTAATTTCGTTGAAGATTGCCGTGGTCAGGCAGACGTCCACCATTTCACCCGAAGAAAGTACGGCCGTAATGCGCACTTCACGGTGCTCGGTCAAGGCTTCTTTGGCCTCGCGTGCCTTGGTCAGCAACAGCCGCGTGTCTTTGGCCTCTAGCGCGGGCAGCTTGGCTTGCTCAAGCACCCAGCAAAACAGACGTTGATCGAAATCGTCTCCGCCCAGCGCCGAATCCCCATTGGTGGACA
>DMQT01000153.1:31677-33075 GCA_003455595.1 Betaproteobacteria bacterium | reverse complement strand
CCATGGAAGCGCGTGGCTGGGAGGCGATGACCGGGCAAAAGGGATTTGAGCCTTTGCAGGGGTTTTCACTGGTTGGGCTTGACTGGTCGGCCGTGGTCAATGGCAATTGCGGTGTGGTGGTGAAAAATCGCGACGCCGATTACGAAGCGGCTTTTGCTGCAATCGTTGCCTGTGCGGCGTAAGGGGCAGTTATGTCGCTTAAAAAAATATTGGTAATGGACGGCGTGTTGGCAGTTTGCCAGTTTCAGGACGATGGCAGCATTCAGCAAGGCGAGGGCATGATGCCGACTGACATGCTGCAGCGCCTGGCGCAGTTTGCGCAATGGTATCGGCGCATGGTGTCGGGCAATACCGATCTGTTTTCGCTATTTTCACAAATGCGTGGCTGGACGCCGTCCAAAGGCTGGATTGTGCATGGTAAAGATATCACGGTGTGCAGCGTATCGAACCTTGTCGCGCTGGTGGATAACGCCGAAGCCAGCGTCAATCAAGTGATGCGGGCACTGGAGGAAGCGTCACATCAATAATGCAGTATTGCGCAAAACAACGCCGCCCGCTGTGGCGGCGTTTTAGCTTGTTTGCTAGCATAAGTGCTTTTTTTACAGGCTTGCCATGGAAAGCGATCTCAAGGCGCTGGAATTTGATGGGATTCGGCGCATCCTAGAACGGCTGACGTTTTCACCCTACGGTGCGGACGCTGCGCGCAATCTGGAACCGGCACCCACACTGGATATCGCGCGCGAAATGCAGCGCGCCGTGACAGCCGCACGCCAAGTGGTGGATGCCTATCGCACGCCGCGTCTGGGGCAGGTTCCGGACATCCGTGCTGCGCTGCGCCAAGCGGCCCAGCCGGGCGCTGCCTTGCCTGCCAGCGCGCTGCATAATCTGCGTCAGCTGATGCAGGCTGGCGCGACCTTGCATGAATTGGGGGGTGCCTATCCCGATTTGCTGGTGCGTCGCGACCAACTGGAAATAGCCCCCAGCCTGGGTGCGGCACTGGATAAAACCATCAATCCGGCCGGTCGTTTACGAGAAGATGCCACGCCCGAACTGGCCACGCTGTATCAGCAATACAATCAGGTCAAAGTCGGGCTGGAAGCCCAGCTAAAGGCGCAGATACGCGCGCCCGAACTGGCGGATATATTTGATGAAACCAGCCGCGTTCATTGGCATGGCACACGTGCCGTGCTGACGGTGCGGGCAACTCATGTTGATAGAATCAAGGGCGTTCGGCGCGGCACCATTGGCGGCGGTCGCGATGTGCTGCTCGAGCCGATTGAGGCGGTTGCGCACAATAACCGGCTGGAGGCGTTTAATGGCCAGATTGAAGGTCAAAATCAGATTGTGCTGCGCGCTACCACGGATGTTGTGCGGTGCCATCTCGATGCCTTGAACGGC
>DMQT01000153.1:30247-31647 GCA_003455595.1 Betaproteobacteria bacterium | reverse complement strand
GTGCTGAAAACTGTCGGGTTGCTGGTGACGATGGCGCATTGCGGTCTGCATCTGCCATCTGAAGGCAACTGCGAAATTGGTAATTTCAAGCGCGTGATCGTTGATGTAGGCGATAAGCAAAGTCTGCACAACCATCTTTCGACATTCGCCGGTCACGTTGAAGTGTTGAAAAAATTGCTGCGCGAGGCCGATGATGCGACGCTGGTGTTGATGGATGAACTTGGCACCGGCACTGATCCAGAAGAGGGCGCATCGCTGGCGATGGCGGTGCTTGATGAGTTGGCTAAGCGCAAGGTACACGGCATCGTCACCACGCACTTGACGCCGCTTAAAGGTTTCGCGGATCAGCACGCCTATCTGCGCAATGCCTCGATGCGCTTCGATCACGTCAATCTGGCACCGACCTATGAGCTTGAATTTGGTGTGGCAGGGCAATCGCTAGGATTAATTATTGCTGAGAAAAACGGCTTGCCCAGCGAGTTGATCAATCGGGCGCGTGGTTATTTGAATGAAATCCACGCGGCACGCTGAATTAATGGCGTCAGGAATGAACTGATTTTGGTGCGGATTCTTTGACCTGCAAAGCGATAAGCATTAGTATCCAAGGTTCTTCAAATCAAGCGAATTGGCGACAGTATGGAACTGACAGGCGCGGAAATCACCGTGCGCTGCCTGGCCGAAGAAGGTGCCGAATATGTATTCGGTTACCCAGGCGGGGCGGTACTCAATATCTATGACGAGATTTTCAAACAGAACAAGTTCAAGCATGTTCTGGTGCGTCACGAGCAGGCCGCGGTGCATGCTGCTGACGGCTACGCACGTTCCAGCGGCAAGGTGGGCGTAGCGCTGGTCACTTCCGGCCCCGGGCTGACCAATGCCGTCACCGGTATCGCGACGGCGTACATGGATTCAATTCCCATGGTGATTATCAGCGGCCAGGTGCCTACGTACGCCATCGGCATGGACGCCTTCCAGGAGGTCGATTCTGTCGGCATTACGCGCCCGTGCGTGAAGCATAATTTTCTGGTGAAAGACGTCAAGGATCTGGCCGGCACTATCAAGAAGGCTTTTTATATTGCGGCGACGGGTCGGCCTGGCCCGGTGCTGGTGGATATTCCCAAGGATGTTACCCAGCATCTGTGTGAATTTGTTTACCCCGATACGGTGAGCATGCGTTCGTACAATCCAGTGGTGAAGGGGCACTCCGGACAGATCAAAAAAGCCGCGCAAATGCTGCTGGAAGCCAAGCGGCCAATGATTTACGCTGGCGGTGGTGTGGTGTTGAGCAACGCAGCCAAGCAGTTGACCGAACTCACGCGCTTGCTGGGTTATCCGTGTACCAATACGCTGATGGGGCTGGGTGCGTATCCTGCGACTGACCCGCAATTCCTCGGCATGCT
>DMQT01000153.1:18126-30127 GCA_003455595.1 Betaproteobacteria bacterium | reverse complement strand
TCGATATTGATCCGTCCTCGATTTCCAAGCGCGTTAAAGTCGACGTGCCGATTGTCGGCGACGTGGCAGGGGTGCTGGACGAGTTGATCAAACTGATCAAGGCCAGCAAGGAAAAAGCGGATGAAAAAGCCATCAAGGCGTGGTGGACGCAGATTGAATTGTGGCGCGCCAAGGATTGCCTGAAATACAATCGCGCCAGCACTATCATCAAGCCGCAATTCGTGGTGGAAAAGCTGTGGGAAGTGACTGGCGGCAACGCTTTTGTCACCACCGACGTGGGCCAGCATCAAATGTGGGCTGCGCAGTATTACAAATTTGACCAGCCGCGTCGCTGGGTCACCTCGGGCGGCCTCGGCACCATGGGCTTCGGCTTGCCGGCGGCGATGGGCGTGCAGTTGGCTAACCCGAATGCAGATGTGGTGTGCGTTACCGGCGAGTCGAGTATCCAGATGTGCATTCAGGAAATGTCGACCTGCAAGCAATATCATCTGCCGTTGAAAATTGTTAATTTGAATAACCGCTACATGGGCATGGTGCGCCAGTGGCAGGAATTTTTTTACGGCAACCGCTACGCCGAGTCGTACATGGATTCACTGCCTGACTTCGTCAAGCTGGCGGAAGCGTATGGCCACGTCGGTATGAAAATCGAAAAGCCGGAAGACATCGAGCCGGCCTTGCGCGAAGCCTTTGCCATGAAAGACCGTTTCGTGTTCATGGATTTCATCACCGATCAGACCGAAAACGTGTTTCCGATGGTGCCCGGCGGTAAGGGTATTACCGAAATGATTCTGGCGGAGGAGCTGTAATGAGTACGCGCCATATCATTTCGCTGTTGATGGAAAACGAAGCGGGTGCGCTGTCGCGCGTGGCCGGGCTGTTTTCAGCGCGTGGCTACAATATCGAATCGTTGACCGTCGCCCCGACTGAAGACCCCACCCTGTCACGCATGACTATCGTTACGCGTGGTTCGGAAGATGTTATTGAGCAGATTATCAAGCAGCTTAACAAGCTGATTGAAGTGGTGAAAATCCTCGATCTGTCGGACGGCAGCCATATCGAGCGCGAGCTGATGCTGGTCAAGGTGCGCGCGTTCGGCAAGGACAGGGAAGAGATGAAACGCATGGCGGATATTTTCCGTGGGCGTATCATCGACGTCACTGAAAAAACCTATACCATCGAATTAACCGGCCCCGGTTCCAAACTCGATGCTTTCATCGAAGCGCTGGATCAGACGGCCATTCTGGAAACAGTGCGTACCGGTGCCTCGGGCATTGGGCGCGGCGAACGCATACTCAAAGTTTGATTTTTTTAATTTAAGGACGCTGCAATGAACGTTTATTACGATAAAGACGCTGATATTTCCATCATCAAAAAGAAAAAAGTGGCCATCATCGGTTACGGTTCGCAAGGCCATGCCCACGCCAACAACCTGCAAGAGTCCGGCGTAAAAGTCGTGGTCGGGTTGCGTAAAGACGGCGCATCGTGGGACAAAGCCAAGAAAGCCGGTCTGACTGTCAAGGAAGTAGCTGAAGCGGTCAAGGGCGCTGACGTAGTGATGATTCTGGTGCCGGATGAGCAGCAGCCTGATGTGTATCGTAACGAGATTGAACCCAATCTGAAAAAGGGTGCCGCACTGGCATTTGCGCACGGCTTTAACGTGCATTACGGTCAGGTTACCCCACGTAAAGATGTCGATGTCATCATGATCGCGCCGAAAGGCCCGGGTCATCTGGTCCGTTCCACCTACGTTCAGGGCGGCGGTGTGCCGTCCCTGATCGCGGTGAATCAGGATGTGTCGGGCAAGGCGCGGGATATTGCGCTGTCGTACTCGGCTGCCAACGGTGGTACCAAGGGCGGCGTGATTGAAACCTCTTTCCGCGAAGAAACCGAGACCGACCTGTTCGGCGAACAAGCCGTGCTGTGCGGCGGTTGCGTGGAGCTGGTGAAAGCCGGTTTCGAGACCCTGACTGAAGCCGGTTATGCACCGGAAATGGCCTACTTCGAGTGCCTGCACGAGCTGAAGTTGATTGTTGACCTGATGTACGAAGGCGGCATTGCCAACATGAACTACTCGATCTCCAATAACGCCGAATACGGTGAGTACGTGACCGGACCGAAAGTCATTGCCGATCAGGCACGTGCTGCCATGAAAGAGGCGTTGGCCAACATCCAGAATGGCGAATACGCCAAGAGTTTTATTCTGGAAAACAAGGCCGGTGCTGCAGGCATGCACGCCAAGCGTCGTCAGAACGCCGAGCATCCGATTGAAGTTGTCGGTGCAAAGCTGCGCGGCATGATGCCATGGATATCGAAAAACAAGTTGGTGGATCAGTCCAAGAACTAAGTTTACGCAATGCGCTCAACAGGCACAGCAGCATGGAGAGGTCATCCTCGGTGCGCTGTGCCTTTGTTTTCTCTGTCCAGTTTTTAGGCGAATCTTTGAACACTTATCCTCACCCCATTATCGCGCGTGAAGGCTGGCCGTTTCTGGCCGCCGCCACGCTGATTTCCATCGCAGTGACTTATTATGCAGGCTGGTTGTGGGCTTTGCCGCTGTGGCTTATCACATTATTTATCTTGCAATTCTTTCGCGATCCGGCGCGGCCGATTCCGCAAGGCAACAACCTCGTGCTGTGTCCGGCCGACGGTCGCGTCATCAAGGTGGAGCGCGTGGTGGATCCGTATCTAAAGCGCGATGCGATAATGGTGAGCGTGTTTATGAACGTGTTCAACGTGCACTCCAACCGTAGCCCGGTGGATGGTGCTATCAACCAGGTGTGGTATTACCCTGGGCGCTTTGTGAATGCCTCGCTGGAGAAGGCTTCGCAGGAAAATGAGCGCAATGCCTTATGGATCAAGACGGCAAATGGCCAAGATGTCACCTGCGTGCAGATTGCCGGTCTGGTGGCGCGTCGTATCCTGTGTTATGTCAAGGCGGGCGACGGCCTGACGCGTGGCCAGCGCTATGGATTTATTCGTTTTGGCTCGCGCGTCGATGTCTATTTGCCCTTGACCGCCCACATCAAAGTGGCGCTGGGCGATAAAGTCAGCGCCAGTAAAGATATTCTGGCCGAACTGTAGAGCACTTGATGTCCGACAGTCGCCCACTCAAGCCAGTGCTCAGCGAGCGCAAACAGCGGCGCGGCATTTATTTGCTGCCAAACCTGTTTACCACCGGCGCGCTGTTCGCAGGTTTTTATGCCATCGTGCAGGCGATGAATGGTCGCTACGAACTGGCAGCCGTGGCCATTTTTATCGCCATGGTGCTGGATGGCCTGGACGGCCGCGTAGCGCGCATGACGCATACCCAGAGCGCGTTTGGTGCTGAATACGATTCGCTCTCGGATATGGTGTCGTTTGGCGTGGCACCCGCGCTGGTGGCGTATGTGTGGGCGCTCAAGGGCATGGGCAAGCTGGGCTGGATCGCGGCGTTTGTGTATTGCGTGGGCGCTGCCTTGCGGCTGGCGCGGTTTAATACCCAGCATGACACCGCTGACCGGCGCTATTTCCAAGGCTTGCCCAGCCCGGCTGCCGCGGCGTTGATCGCCGGTCTGGTGTGGGTGATGAACGAATACGGCATCACAGGTGCTGAGGTGAAATGGTTGGCGTTTGCAGTCACCCTGTTCGCTGGCCTGACCATGGTGAGTAACATCCCGTATTACAGCGGCAAGGAAATCAATCTGCGCCGCAGCGTGCCATTCGTAGTCGTTTTCCTGATCGCCATGGCGTTTGTGCTGATCGCGTACAAACCGCCTCAAGTATTGTTTGGTATCGTTGCCTTGTACGCACTGTCCGGCTACGCGACCTGGGTATGGAAAACCCTGCGGCGTGACCGTAAGCGTACCAAATCCTTAGCCCCATAATCGGGGGGGAATATTTTATGTCGACCGATCATCTCATCATATTTGATACCACCCTGCGCGACGGCGAACAAAGCCCGGGCGCATCCATGACGCGTGAAGAAAAGGTGCGTATTGCCCGGCAGCTGGAAAAAATGCGTGTGGACGTCATTGAAGCCGGGTTCCCGGCGGCGTCAAATGGTGACTTTGACTCAGTCAAAGCGGTGGCGGATGCGATCAAGGACAGTACCGTATGTGGCCTGGCGCGTGCGCTGGAACGCGACATCGAACGTGCCGGTGAAGCGCTGCGCGGCGCGAAGTCTGCACGCATTCATACCTTCATCGCCACCAGCGCTATCCATATGGAAAAGAAACTGCGTATGACGCCGGAGCAAGTGGTGGAGCAGGCGGTTAAAGCGGTGAAATGGGCACGTCAATATACCGATAACGTCGAGTTTTCTCCAGAAGACGCAGGGCGCTCCGATCCCGATTTTCTGTGCCGCGTGCTTGAGGCAGTGATCGATGCGGGTGCGCGTACATTGAATATCCCCGATACTGTTGGCTACAGCGTCCCGGGTCAATTCGGTGAGCTGATCCGCAGTTTGCGCGAACGCATCCCGAATGCCGACAAGGCGATTTTCTCGGTGCATTGCCATAATGATCTCGGTTTGGCAGTGGCCAATTCGCTGTCGGCGGTATTGAATGGCGCGCGCCAGGTCGAGTGCACCATCAACGGGCTGGGCGAGCGTGCCGGCAATGCCGCACTGGAAGAAATTGTGATGGCGGTGCGTACGCGGCAGGATGTATTCGGCTGTGAGACCCGTATCGACGCGACGCAAATCGTGCCTGCTTCGCGGCTGGTGTCCAATATCACCGGCTTTGCGGTGCAGCCTAACAAGGCCATCGTGGGCGCCAATGCCTTTGCGCATGAATCCGGTATTCATCAGGACGGCGTGCTGAAACATCGCGAAACCTATGAAATCATGCGTGCCGAGGACGTTGGCTGGAGTGCCAACAAAATGGTGTTGGGTAAGCACTCCGGGCGTAATGCGTTCCGTAGCCGCTTGATTGAGCTAGGCATCGAATTGGAGTCGGAAGAAGCCTTGAACGCCACGTTTGCGCGGTTCAAAGAATTGGCCGACAAAAAACACGATATTTTCGACGAGGATCTGCATACTTTGGTCAGCGATGAGGCGGCCACGAATACGCCGGAGCTGTTCAAGCTGGTGTCGCTCAAGGTGTGTTCGGAAACCGGCGAAGTGCCGGATGCGCATGTGGTCATTACAGAAAACGGAGTTGAAAAGACCGGCAAAGCTGAAGGTGGTGGGCCGGTTGATGCAACGTTCAAGGCGTTGGAATGCATCGTCAATAGCGGCGCCGAGTTGCAGTTGTATTCGGTGAATAACATCACCACCGGCACTGATGCGCAGGGTGAAGTCACCGTGCGGCTGTCAAAAGGCGGGCGTATCGTCAATGGTCAAGGGGCGGATACCGATATCGTTGCCGCTTCGGCCAAAGCCTATCTGCATGCGTTGAATAAGCTGCATAGCAAGCTGGAGCGTGCGCACCCGCAAGTCTGAGACTGACTGCGTCGATGGTGTCAGCGCGTAGCTGGCATGGCAGCACGCGGCAGTTTGTCGACGCGCTGCAAACCGCCTGATTCGGCATTGGCCTTGGTGTGGTATAGCGCGGCATCCACTTTATCCAAGATGGGTTCCAGGCTGCGCCCGTCGCGCGGCGCTTCCCCGAGGCCGATCGAAGCGCTGCATTGGTAAGCGCGTTCTGCGCACCAGGCGACGAAGCTGGCCTGAATGCGTTGTGCCACCTGCTCGCCATCTTCAATCCTGGTTTCAGGCATCAGAATCACGAATTCATCTCCGCCGTAGCGCGCGGCAATGTCGGCAGAGCGAATATTTTCGTACAGAATGTCGGCAAATCGGCACAATACCTCGTCACCCTTGGCATGACCGTGCTCGTCATTGACGCGCTTGAACTGATCCAGATCAATGAACATGACGCTGGCCATGCCGCCATACGTCTCGATGCGATCAAACAGCGCGTCGGCAGTTTCAATCAGGCCACGCCGGTTCATCAGGCCGGTCAGGGTGTCCTGCTTGCTGCTGCGTTCGAGCAGATGGCGCGCGGATTCGATACGGCTCATCAAAATGTAAGCGTAGACCAGGACAATGCCGCCAAACAGGTTGAGGAACAGCATGCCGGCTGAAACGCCCTGATTGCCATAAGCAATACGCAAGCTGAGCGCAATCATCACGGCGGCAAAGCTGCCCATCAGCGCCTCGCCAAACATGCGCATGCCATAGCGCATGCCATTGCCCAGCACAATCATGATGAACACCACCAGCGACGGCGGAATGTCGTAGGGATCATTTACCACGCAGGTGGCAACCAAGGCAATATCCGCCCACATTGCCAACCGATAGCGCAGCGGGTGCATCGGAACATGCCATGCATGCCAGAAAGCGAGCGTGTTGAACACGAAATACACGCTAAAAATCGTATTGATGGCGCTAAGACTGAGGTGCAGGTTGGCGGGCGTACCGGTGAGGTGAAAAAAAGCCCAGCCCAGTACAAAAAACAGGTAGCGCGTCAGAAATTGTACTGACTGTTCTTGAAAAGTCGGAAAACGCATGCCGTCAGCAAGCGTCTTCAGAGTGCGGCGATCCGGCATGCGCCGTTGGTCTGGCGCGCGCCGTTCGCTATTGCGGCGTGAGTTTTGGGTGTCCATCCCTGGCAACCTTATCGATAATTATTATCCGCGCTATGTTCCCACCATTGAGGATGAGGGGCAATACATACTTAACGTGCCTGCGCGCGCCCCAATGCCTGGGCGTAATAAATGGTGCTAAAGAAAAAGATTACAGTCAGCACCACTTCGCCCATTGCCAAGTGTGCAGACAGCCCGCGATCCGACCAGGCGCGCACCGCGCCTTCCATGAAATACAATAGGATCAGCATGGACGACCATTGGTAGGTGTAGCGCTTGCCGCGCAGTATGCCGAACAACGGCAATAGTAAGGGCAGCACTTTGAGAATCAGGGCCGAGCCGCCTGGTTTGAGAGGGGCAAGCCAGCCTTCCCACGCCACCAGTAAAAAAATCAGCGCAATCAGGCTGGCGATGCTGATGTAATGCAACACTTCGATGCGCTTCATGATTTACATACCTGCGCCATGGCGACCAGCGCTTTGCGCGCGGCTTGTGCATCCAGCACTGGCGTGTCGAATTCAAAACGCAGGGTTTGATCAGCGGCGCGCACGTCAAACCCATCCGGGTCGATGCCGAGCATGCTCGCGTGAGGTGCGCTGACGTGGTGATAGTGCTGGCAATACGCCAGCAAATTATGGGCGTGGTCGGTGTTCATGTGGGCGATGATCGCGTCCTCGTGCTGAGCTAGTGTGTTGGGTGGCGGACGAAAGCTGTCCGATTCGATCCAATGAATGGCACCAAATCCGCCGATGTAGCGAATGCGCACTGGCTCGATGCGGTAAAAGAAAAAATCGTGCGTATTGAAATAGCCTTCGGCGTTCGGAAAGTAGCGCAGATAACGTGCCCGTGGTTCTTCCTGATTGTCCATGCGCGCGCAATTTCCAACCACGGTTACCCGTGCATTCGCCTGAAAATCAGCAGCGGAAGAGTGTGCCAGCAAGCTGACGCGCGGATCGGCGCTGATATTTTTGGTGTGTTCCGCCAACGTACTGATGAGAATGATCGGGCAACCAGACTGATCCAGTATGAAGGGCGTAATCGAACCAAACGGATAGCCGTCGAGTTTTTTCGATAAGGTGGACAGCACGCCATGGTGCTGTGCGCGCAAGAACCGCCGTGCTTCGGTGGCGGCGGTACTCATGCGGCGAGTTTCAGCGCGGCGTGCGCCAGTCGCTTACCGAGCGCAAATGCGAGCTTGCGCTCGTCTTCGCTGATCGGCTGGTCGGCGACGGCACCGGCTACGTGGCTCGCGCCATACGGCGTGCCACCGCTAAGCGTGGTGGTGAGCTCAGGCTCGGTGTAGGGGATACCCATCACCACCATACCGTGGTGCAGCAACGGCAGCATCATGGAGATCAACGTGGTTTCCTGTCCGCCGTGCATACTGGCGGTAGAGGTGAATACGGCGGCAGGTTTACCGACCAGCGCGCCTTTCATCCACAAGCCTGCAGTGCCGTCCCAGAAGTATTTCATCGCCGCCGCCATGTTGCCAAAGCGCGTTGGGCTGCCCAGCGCCAGGCCGATACATTCCTCCAGGTCTTTGAGTTCAACATAGGGTGCACCTTCGTCGGGTACTGCCGGGTTGGTAATTTGCGTAGTCGGCGCGACTTTTGGCACGCTGCGGATGCGCGCCTGCGCCCCGGGCACGGCGTCAATGCCGTGGGCAATCATGTGCGCCAGTTGTCTGACCGCGCCGTGTTGGCTGTAATACAGTACGAGGATGTCTTGCATGTCGGATGCCCTGAGTTTGCGCACATTATAGCGCGGCAGGCTAGTCAGGCACTGTTTCAAACTCGAACAAATCGAAGGCGTGACTGTGTTCGAGGATGCGGGTCGGTAACACGCGCTGGATGTCGTGAACGCCGAGTTCAATGGGCACGTCAGCCACATAGATGCCATGCGGCACAAGCAATTGGCGCGGCAGTTTCAGGCTGGTATTGGCAGGCAATAGTATCGCGGGTTGCGGCGTGCGAATTTTGCCCAGTCTATTGTGCACCATCACCGCTTGCGGATTGGGCGGCAGCATCTGGATCCCCATTTCGATACGCGCAGCAGGGGCGTTGCGAATCCAGCGCACGATGCCCAGGTTGGTCAGGTTCTGTGACGGCGTGCGCAACCCCACTACTTCGCCGACTTGCTGTTGCACGGGCGGACTGTTTTGCCGTTGCAATGCGATCCCCCCGGCGCTGTCATTGACTACTTTCCAGCACGATGCCGTCACATTCTGCTCTGCTTGCGCGCCTGCCCGGGTGCTGCTGATGGTGATTTCTGCGGCGTCATCTTCTTCGTGTTCGACAGTGTTGGATGCATTGAGGCAGGCGTGGATAGCACGGATACCCGAGCACAGTTCTACCTCGTCACGGCTGCCACCCTGGCGGCTGAACGTCCGGCTGGGGGACGTACCCCAGCTGCGTAACAGACGTTGCAACAGGCCTTGGTATGCTGTTTCGCTGGCATATGCCGACAAACCCAGCTGGCTCGGCGCCTCACCTGCGCGCAGGCGGATGAGTAACTGATTCACCCGTTTGGCCAACTCCCGCGTATTCAAGAAGCGGTCGGATTGGGGGTCGCTGGTGCCCGGATGACGCGTCAGCGCGACCGGCGGCAAGTCGCTTTCGAGTTGCAGAAAAAACAGGCCATCGAGCTGAACCTGGGGGGTGGGCAACTGGATTTGCGCCAGTTCACCATAGGCCTTAACCAAGTCCAGCACTTTATTCACCTCGCCCGGACTCAAGCGGTACGGGTCGGCACTCGCCAGCAGCAGGCCCAGACGGTACAGCTGGCTCACGCTGGCGGGCGGCGTATCCAGCACCACTTCATTCTGGCTATTCAGGTTGCAGGCATGGTGGTAGAGCTGATGCATCTCTGCCCATAGCCCGTCTGGAATGGCGGCGTAGCTTTCATAGCACAGTATCAGTAAACGCAATTGCGCCGCCAGGACGCGCTGCGTGTATTCCGTCTGGTTGGGCTTGTTGCGAAAGCTCAGCAGACGGTTGCCGTTGCTCAGCAGCACCAGCTTGTAGCCGTGTGCCAACTCGACAAGCAGCTCGCGCGCCAGCATTGCCAGCTGACGTGGTTTTTCTGCCAGCGGCAACGGCATGCCTGCGATCTGCAGCTTGATGGTATCCACCAGGCTATGCAGGGTATCGCGATAGCAGGCCAGCAGTTTCAGTCGGGCGTCTTCTGCCAGCGGCTGACGATTGAGCGCGGCCAGCGACAGCAATAGCGCCTGCGACGATTCTTGCAGACTCGCAAGGGGCAGCCGCTCCAGCCACACTTTCAGGTGTTTGGGGCGGGTTTCGGCCAGATGGGCACGACTGGGGTCGGGTGCGGGAACGGCAAGGCGAAGCTGCATGGTGTGAATATTATTCTAGTCGTCGTGGTGAAAAGTCTAGGGTGTAATCATGTCCTTGTAAAATCTATCGCCGGGTATAATCAGCGCCATGAAAAAATCGACTACATTCATCTGGTTGGGGCTGGCCGTTGTCTGGTTAGGCATGCTGGCCGTTTTACACGACCGCTTCGAGGCGCAAGGCGTGCGGATTGCCGATCTGCAATGGAGTTATGCGATCGGCTATGCCGTACTGGCGGTGTTGTTGGTGGGCGGTATCGCGCGCCTGCGCGTCACTAAACATGCGCCGGTGTGGCGCATGTTGGCGCTGCTCGGCACCACCGCGTTGGCGGCGCTCGAAATCAAGCTGCAAGGCCACGCCTATAGCGATTTTATGTCGTTGCTGGCAGCTGCGGTGGTGGGGGCAGCTGCGGTCACCTTATTGGCAAAATATTTGCCGCGTAAAATTATCAATTTATGGTTGGCATTAAAGGAACTGGCGTGAGATTTCTGGAAGCGTTATTCGAGGGCGCATTGTGGCGCAGTCGTTATATGGTGGTGGTTGCCGTCATCGCCAGCATGGCGGCAGGGATGGCGGTGTTGTATATGGCCACCGTCGATGTGGTTTATCTGGTCGCACATGTGCTGCATTACGCCGATATGAGCCTGGCCGCCGACGCGCGTAAAGCGATTCACGACGAGACGATTACCCACGTGGTCGAGGTAGTGGACGGCTATTTGCTGGCCACCTTCATGCTGATTTTTTCGCTTGGCCTGTATGAACTGTTTGTCAGCGATATCGACGAAGCGCACGGCAGTCGGGCATCCAGCAAGATACTGGTGATCAATAATCTGGACGACTTGAAGCAGCGTCTGGCCAAGGTCATCTTGATGATTCTGATTGTGACCCTGTTCGAGAAAGCACTGCAGATCAAAATGGAAAGCCCACTTGACCTGCTCTATCTGGGTGGCGGCATCGCGCTGATCGGAGTGGCGCTGTATTTCACCCATGCGGCCGAATCGCATGGCAAGGATGAGGTTGAAAGTGCTGACAAACCGGGGGCAGGGTATTGATTGCTGTGTTGAAAAATAAAAAAAGCCAGCTTTCGAGTTGGCTTTTTTTTTGATTAAATGATTAAAGCAGTTGAATCAACCGCCTCCGCCGCCACTCCCTGCGCCGTGCGCCGCCTGCAACACCAGTGCGTTGAAGGCCTCTGCGCTCATGATGCCGTGGGCGGTGACGATGTCGCGCACCGGGCGGCCTGACTGTTCCGATTCCTTGGCGATTTCGGCGGCGCGTGCGTAGCCGATGGTGGGGTTGAGCAGGGTGGCGAGCGCTACGCTGTCGTGGATGAATTGATCGCAACGCGCGCGGTTGACCACCAGGCCCTTGAGGTTTTTGTCGGTGGCGGCGTTCATGGCATTGGTGAGCCAATCCATCGCGTCGAACAGGGCGGAGCCGAGCGCGGGCATCATCACGTTCAGTTCCAGTTGTCCCGCCTGCGTCATGTAGCTCACGGCGGCGTCCTGCCCCAGCACCTGATAGCACACCTGGTTGAGCATTTCGAACATCACAGGATTGACCTTGCCCGGCATGATGGACGAGCCGGGTTGCACTGCGGGCAGGGTGATTTCGCCCAGCCCGGTGCGCGGTCCGGATGCCAGCAGGCGCAGGTCGTTGGAGATGCGTGTGACTTCGAGCGCCAGGCCGCGGATGGCCGATGACAGCGTTTGCAGGTCGAGCATGGATTGCATTTGCGCGACCAGATGGCCAACTGTGATGGCTTCACCGGTCAGTCTGGACAGTTCAGTCGCGACGCGCTGCGGGTAATCCGGCGAGGTGTTCAGCCCGGTGCCAGCGGCCGAACCGCCCAGGCCGGTTTCACACAACAAGGGGCGCGTCGCTGCGAGGGCGCTGGCGGCACGGCGCAGCGTCCAGGCGTAGGCGGCGAATTCACGCCCCAGCGTGGTTGGCACCGCATCCTGCAAGTGGGTGCGGCCGCTTTTCACCGTATCGCGTTCGCGCACTGCGATGACTTCAAACGCGCTTGCCATGTGCTCGGTCGCCGTCAGGAGGCGCGGCAGCTTGGCCAGCAGCGCGAGGCG
>DMQT01000153.1:11582-18102 GCA_003455595.1 Betaproteobacteria bacterium | reverse complement strand
CACGCAGCTACAATGGCGTCGCGCGGGCTGGCAGCCAGCCAGTCCGGTTGGCAGTTGGCGTGTGCGGCAGCGAGCTTGATCTGCACATGCGCGCGGATGAAATCAGTGTCGGGCATGCGTCCCGAGATGGGGAAGTTGTCCAGCGCACGGGCGGTCTGGATGCCGTACCAAGCGTCGGCAGGAACTTTAAACGTGCCGAGGGAGTCTTTTTCAGTGCGATAAGCAGTCATGATAAGTGGCAGGAAAGCGGTTAAAAACCGCAATTATAGGAGTTTGTGTATGTTGAAACGAATTTTGCTGGGTATCTCCCTGTTGTTGTTTGTGGCGAGTGCCTCAGCCTTCACCCTCACCGACAGCAAAGGCGTGGTGCATACGTCGGACAGCTATAAAGGCAAGTGGGTGCTGGTGAATTTTTGGGCGACCTGGTGCCCTCCGTGCCTGGAAGAAATTCCCGATCTGATTGCGCTGCACGAAAAATACCGCAAGACCAAACTGGAGGTGATCGGCATTGCGATGGACTACCAGGACCCCAAACAGGTGCTTGGTTTTGCCGATAGTATGTTTATCAGCTATCCAATTGTGCTGGGTGACTCTAAGATTGCGGCTCAATTCGGCCGTTTGCAAGGGCTGCCTACCAGCTATTTATACAATCCAGAAGGCAAGCTGGTCGCCTATCAAGTCGGTGGACTGACAAAAAAAGCGGTTGAGGATTACATCAACAGTAAAGCAGCGAATAAAAAATAAACCCGGCGAAAGCTGGAGGAGAGATGAAGATGTTGCGCATAATGGGTATCGCCTTGTTGCTGTTCGCCACCACGGCCATGGCCGAAGTGCGCGATGTGCAGACCTATTTCTTCCAGCCCAAGCTGGGGGATTTTCAGGCCGAGATGCAAACGGCGCGTAAGGAAGGCAAAGCGGGCGTGCTCATCATGTTCGTGATGGAAGACTGCCCGTTCTGCGAACGCATGAAATCCACGATTCTTAACCAGTCCGAGGTGCAGGACTACTATCGCAAACACTTTCTGGTGTTTGAGATGGACGTCAAAGGCGGTGCCGCGATGACCGATTTCAAGGGCGTGCAAACCACCGAGAAAGACTTTGCGCTGAAAAACCGCGCGCGTGCCACACCCACCTTCATCTTCTTCGACACCAGCGGCGAGCCAGTCACACGCTACACCGGCGTCACCAAGGACGCAGCTGAATTTATCCAGCTCGGGCGTTACGTGGTGGCGGGCGCGTACAAGGACAAGCCGTTTGCCGCGTATAAACGCCAGCCTGCCGGGCAATGAGGTATTCAGCGGCGTGGTTGCTGGCGCTGGCGCTTACCGCATCGGTGGACTGCCAGGCTGACCCGGTGCTGACCCTGGCCGCTGCACTTGCCACGGCCGATGATCCCCACCCCGATCTGCGTGCCGCAGAGGCTGATCTGGCCGCAGCGCAGGCAGATATGCGCGGTGCGGCAGCGCGGCAAGACCTCAGCGTAAATTTTGAAGGTGTGCTGCGGCGTGGCCGCTCCACCGTGGGCACCGACCAATGGAGCGCCGACAACAGTGCCCGCATCGTGGCGCGCAAGAATCTGTATGACTTTTCACGTACCGAATCCGCCGTCGGTGCCGCACAGGCTGAAGTTGCAGCGAGCGAAAGCGCCCTGCTTGATACACGCGACCAGCGACGGCTGGAGATTATGACGCGCTACTTCGACGTGCTGCTGGCCGATCAGCAATACGCCGCCGACAATGAATTCATGGCGGTGGCATATGTGTCGATGGACAATGCACGCGACCGTGTCGAAGTCGGTCAGTTGTCGCGCCCCGAGTTTGCTGTGCTCGAAGCGCATTACCAGGACTTGCGCGAGAAACGTAACGCCAGCCTGGCACGTCAGCGGGCGACGCGCGCCTTGCTGGCCAACGCGCTCAACCGCCCCGGTGTGTTGGCGTCGGAGCTGGAAGAACCCAAGTTGCCGGACAACAACGTCAAGCTGCCCGACTACGAAACCCTGTTGCCGTGGGTGCTGGCACACAATCCGCGCGTGCGGGCGCAACAGCAGCAACTCGCCGCCGAGCAATTGCGGTTGGCCGGGCTGCGCAAGGAATATGCCCCGAGTCTGGATGCCGAAGTGGCGGCGGCGGATTACAGCCGCACTTCAATCACGCGCGACAGTCTAAGCGCCGGACTGATCCTGACCTGGCCGATCTACCAGGGCGGGCGCGTCGATGCGCGCATCGGGCGCGAACAGGCACAGTTTCAGAAACTGCAGGCGGGTGCCGACAAACTCAATTTCGAACTGTCACAAACCTTGCTCGAAACCCTGCTTGAAATCCAGCAACTGCGCGGCAGTGGCCGTCCCGCCGCGCAGGCGCAGATCAGTTACCGTGACATCGCGCTCGACCGTAGCCGTGCCGAGTACGAACTGGAACTTAAAACCAACCTGGGCGACAGCATGGCGCAGACCATGACTGCTGCGCAGCGCGCGCGCACCGTTGAATATCGCATTGCCATCGCCCAGGCGCGTCTGCAAGCGCTGGCGGGCAAGCCGCTTGCAGACATCGTCGCGCTGACGGCCAAACAACCTTGAGGATGCTCACGATGAAACTGCTCTGGCCGCTGCTTGTCTTGTTCCTGATGCCGCTGGCGTACGCGGCTCAACCCGCCCAGCCACGCGGCGTGCCGCTCACTACGCCGGTATCGGGTGTGGTTAAAAGCGTGCTGGTTGACGTTGGCCAGCACGTTAAAAAAGGTCAGGCGCTGGTAACGCTGGATGCGACGGTCTATCAGGCGCGCGTGATGGAAGCCGAAGCCGGGGTGGAGCGCGTCAAGGAAGAGGGCCTCGATGCCGACCGCGACCTCGCCCGCGTCAAAGAGTTGTACAGCCGGGCGGTGAGCTCGACCACCGAACTCGATCAATCCAAGCTGCGCCACGCGCGTGCCGCCTCCGCCGTCAAAGAAGCGCAGGCACGTCTCATCATCGCCCGTAAAAACCTCGAAGACAGTACGCTGCGTGCGCCATTCGACGGTACCGTCACCGCGCGCATGGCAGAGCCGGGTATGTATGTCGCCGCCACCCTGCAACCGCCCACCTTGATTGTGCTGGCGAAAGGGCGTTAGGCTACGCTCATCCATTTAGCGGGAGCCGGACATGACGAACCGCCTCAAATCCGAAACCAGCCCCTACCTGCAACAGCATGCCGATAATCCGGTGGACTGGTATCCGTGGGGTGAGGAAGCGCTTGCACTCGCGCGCGAGCAGAACAAACCGATACTCTTGTCGATCGGCTATTCGGCCTGCCACTGGTGCCATGTGATGGCGCACGAGTCGTTCGAGGACGTCGAGACTGCAGCGATGATGAACCGGCACTTCATCAACATCAAGGTTGACCGCGAAGAGCGCCCCGATCTCGATCACATTTATCAAACCGCGCATCACATGCTGACCGAGCGTAACGGCGGCTGGCCGCTGACGCTGTTTCTCACACCCGATCAGACGCCATTTTTTGGTGGTACCTATTTTCCTAAACAGGCGCGTCATGGCTTGCCGGGTTTCATGGCGGTGATGGCGCGCGTGGACGAGATTTACCGTACCCGGCAGGACGACATCGCGACGCAAAATGCTTCGCTGCTGCGCGCCTTTGGCAACACCGTACCCGGTGCGCCCGGGCAAGTGGATTTCAGCGACGCGCCGTTAGCGCAGGCAGTGGGCGAATTGGCGCAGAGTTTCGACCGCGTTCACGGTGGCTTTGGTGCGGCGCCCAAATTCCCACGCCCGACTGACATGGCATTTTTGCTGCGCTACGCGGCAGATACCGGCGATCTGGACGCGCTGCAGATGGCGTTGTACACCCTGCGTAAAATGGCCGAAGGCGGTATCAATGACCAGCTTGGTGGTGGTTTTTGCCGCTACAGCGTGGATGCGCAATGGGCGATTCCGCACTTTGAGAAAATGCTCTACGACAACGGTCCGCTGCTGGCGCTGTATGCCGATGCGGCGGCCTTGAGTGGCGAGGCTGTTTATGTGCGTACTGCCGAGGGCATTGGCAGCTGGGTGATGCGCGAGATGCAGTCGCCACAGGGCGGCTATTATTCCAGTCTGGATGCCGATTCGGAGCACGAAGAAGGCAAATTCTACGTATGGACGCCGCAACAGGTCGCCGCTGTGCTGAGCGCCGAGGAATACGCCGTTGCTGCGCCGTATTTTGGTCTTGATCAGCCACCGAATTTCGAGCATCAGCACTGGAATCTATTGGTATGCACGCCGCTTGAAACCCTGGCGCAAGCGCGACAGATACCGCTGTCACAGGCCGAGGCGCTACTCGCCAGCGCACAGGCCAAGCTGTTGGCCGCGCGCGAACAGCGCGTTCGGCCGGGGCGCGACGAGAAAATTCTGGTGAGCTGGAATGCGCTGATGATTCAGGGCATGGCGCATGCCGGGTGGCGCATGAATCAGCCAACGTGGATCGCCTCCGCTCAGCGTGCGGTGGATTTTATTCGCAACAAAATGTGGTGCAATGGCCGCCTGCTGGCAACTTACAAGGATGGTAAGGCCCACCTCAACGCTTATCTGGACGACTATGCTTTCCTGCTTGATGCCTTGCTGGAACTCATGCAGGCGCAGTTCCGTCCGGCCGATTTGAGTTTTGCACGTGAACTGGCTGAGGCGCTGCTGGCGCAATTCGAAGACACCGAGGTGGGCGGTTTTTATTTCCCCAGCCACGACCACGAGCCGCTCATCCATCGCCCCAAACCTGGTCATGACAACGCGATGCCGTCGGGTAACGGCATTGCTGCGCATGCGTTGCAACGGCTCGGACATCTGCTCGGCGAGCCGCGTTATATCCGGGCCGCGGAGCATACGCTGGCGCTGTATTATCCGACGTTGGCGCGGTTGGGGGCGGGGTATATGACGCTGCTGATGACCCTGCAGGAACTGCTCGTTGCGCCGCGCATTGTCATTCTGCGCGGCTTGTCTGGCACAACGGCGACGTGGACTGAGCAACTGGCACAACACAACTGGCCGCATACGCTGATTCTGGCGCTGGAGGCCAATGTCGAGGGATTACCCGAAGCACTGGACAAGCCCGTATTGTCCGGGGTGAGCGCGTGGATCTGTCATGGGGGACATTGTCTGCCTCCCATTCATGACTGTCAGGTGTTGCTGGAAGTCTGTTCGCCCGAGCCGCGTGCGGGACTGGCCTGAGTTATCACAAATCGGCCTGTGCTGACTGGTATGCATTGTCTGGCACCTGTTGTTTTATGTGGAAATGTCATAGGCTGGGCGCATGGAACACGATGCATTCATGGCGGATATCTCCCGCCACATATGGGACAGCAAGTACCGCTCGCATGATGCGCGTGGTCGACTTGAGGCTGATATTACCGATACCTGGCACCGTGTGGCGCGTGCGCTGGCGAGTGTGGAATCCTCTAATCGAGCGCAGTGGGCGCAGCGTTTTTATGCCGCGCTGGAGGATTTCAAATTTCTGCCCGGCGGGCGCATTCTGGCTGGGGCCGGTACGGCGCATCGTGTGGCATTGTTCAACTGTTTTGTCATGGGTCGCATCCAGGATTCGATGGGCGGCATTTTCGATGCGCTGAAGGAAGGCGCATTGACCTTGCAACAGGGCGGCGGCGTGGGCTACGATTTCTCTACGTTGCGCCCGGCCGGAATGGTGGCGCAGGGGGTGGGCGTGGTTGCTTCTGGACCGTTGTCATTCATGCACATATGGGATGCGATGTGCGCCACCATCCTTTCCACCGGTGCACGGCGTGGCGCAATGATGGCGACCCTGCGTTGCGATCACCCGGATATCCTCGACTTTGTGCAGGCCAAGTCGGATCCCGCCAAACTCAGGCATTTCAATTTATCGGTGCTGGTCACGGATGCCTTCATGCGCGCGGTGCAGGACGACCGCGATTGGCCGCTGATTTTTCCGTCCGCTGAAGTGGATGGCTCAAAAGTTGTTCGCGTGATTCGCGCCCGGGATTTGTGGCGCGACATCATGCTGGCCACTTATGACCATGCTGATCCTGGCGTCTTGTTTATCGACCGTATCAACGCGCTGAACAACCTGGCATATGCAGAAACACTCAGCGCTACCAATCCTTGCGGCGAGATTCCCCTGCCACCCTATGGCGCGTGTGATCTTGGATCGATCAACCTGACCCAGTTCGTCCGTCGACCCTTTACCGAACAGGCCACGTTGGATTTTGTCGCGATTGAAGAGACCGCAACGGTGGCGACGCGCATGCTGGACAATGTGTGGGCTCTGTCGCGCTTTCCGCTACGGAAACAGGCACGGGTCGCGCTTGCCACGCGGCGCATTGGCCTGGGGATAACGGGGCTGGGAGATGCGCTTGCCATGCTGGGTTTGCCTTATGACACGCAAGCAGCAGGAGCAACGGCCGCCACAGTCATGCAGCATATATGCGAAACGGCTTACCGCACCTCGATTGAGCTTGCGCGCGCGAAGGGCAGTTTTCCGGTTCTGGACAGTCGCAAGCATGTTGCAGGGGCTTTTATCCGCCA
>DMQT01000153.1:466-11515 GCA_003455595.1 Betaproteobacteria bacterium | reverse complement strand
GCGCGCTACCGGGCTATACACGGTACAAACGCATCGTTGCCCCTGGGCTTTATGACGGCAACCGCGATTTCGCCCTTTCACCATCTCGATATGCAGGCGGCATTGCAACCCTGGGTGGACAATGCCATTTCCAAGACGATCAATGTGCCAGAAGACTACCCCTTCGCTGATTTCAAGTTGCTGTATGAGTATGCGTTTGAGAAGGCGTTGAAAGGCTGCACCACTTTCCGCCCTAATCCGCTTACCGGTCAGGTGCTGGTGCAAACCGCGCCGACAGCCCCGCAGTGCTGCTCAGTGGAACGCGAAGCGGATTAACGCGTTTGCATTGAATTTGGCATTCAACATTCAGGAAGTCCGATGAAGCCCATAGGCGATTTGAAATATTGGCTTGTTGCGCTTGCGCTGCTGGCCTGGCTGGGTGTGGCGCAGGCCGCTTCACGCCCCGCGGTGGAGGCGACGCGTGGCATGGTGGTTACATCGCAGCGACTGGCGTCCGAAGTCGGCCTGGCGATTTTGAAACGCGGCGGCAACGCGGTGGATGCGGCGGTGGCGGTGGGCTACGCGCTGGCGGTGGTGGATCCGTGTTGCGGCAATATCGGTGGCGGGGGATTCATGACGCTGCGTCTGGCAGATGGGCGTGCGGTGTTCATCAATTTCCGTGAAACCGCGCCGGCCGCAGCGAGCGCCAATATGTACCTGGATGCAAACGGTAACGTGATCAAAAACGCCAGTCTGGATGGCTACCGCGCGGTGGGGGTCCCGGGCACGGTGCTGGGGCTGGACACCGCCCTGCAGCAGTATGGCACGCTCAGCCGAGCGCAGGTGATGGCACCGGCAATCAAGCTGGCGCGGGCGGGATTCATCCTGACCCGCGCCGACACGGATATGCTGGATACCAGCACGAAGCGGTTGCGCGCTGATCCGCAGGCGGCGCGGATTTTCTTGCGTGCAGACGGCACGCCGCTGCAGCCCGGCGACCGGCTGGTGCAACGCGACCTTGCCGCGACACTGAGCGCGGTTGCCCGGCACGGCCCGCGCGCGTTTTATCAGGGCGCAATTCCGCGTGCGGTCGAACGCGCAGCGCGGCAACACGGCGGGGAAATCCGCGCAGCCGATTTTGCCATTTACCGTACCACGCAGGCCGCACCGCTGTCGTGCAGCTATCGTGGTTACGTATTCCTGTCAGCGCCGCCACCCAGTTCCGGCGGGACGACGCTGTGTGAAACCCTCAATATCCTCGAAGGCTATGACATGGCGGCGCTGGGCTACCATTCGTCGGCGGCGGTGCATTTCATGGCTGAAGCGATGCGCCATGCCTATCTGGATCGCAACACCTGGCTGGGCGATCCGGCGTTTGTCGATAATCCGCTCGTACGGCTGCTAAGCAAGCCTTATGCTGCCGCGATTCGCGCGCAGATCGGCATGGATAAAGCCACCCCTTCAAGCGTATTGGGTGCGGCATTGCAGCCGCGAGAACGCGTTGAAACCACGCATTATTCCATTGTCGACCGCGCGGGCAATGCGGTATCGACCACGTATACGATCAATGGCCGCTTTGGCGCGGCGGTGATGGCATCCGGTACCGGGTTTTTGCTCAATAATGAAATGGACGATTTCACCCTCAAACCCGGTGTGCCGAATTTATTCGGCCTGGTGCAAGGTGCGCGCAATGCGATAGCGCCGGGCAAGCGCCCACTGTCGTCGATGGCACCGACCATCGTCATGCGTGACAACAAGCCGTGGCTGGTGCTCGGTTCGCCGGGCGGCTCGCGCATCATCAGCATTGTCCTGCAAGTAGCGCTGAATGTGATTGACTACGGCATGCCGCTGCAAGAAGCGGTCGACGCCCCGCGCATTCATCAGCAATGGCTGCCCGACCAGGTGTATTACGAAACGCGCGGATTGTCGCCGGATACATTGAATAGCCTGCGCGGCATGGGCTATACGATGGTCGAACAAACCCCGTGGGGTGCGGCAGAGTCTATACAGGTAGGTGCGGGTGTTGACGATGTGGATGAATTCGCCAGTTCAGGCAACGATGCGGCGTTGTCGGGGCAGGCTCGTGGCGGCTGGTATTACGGTGCCAGCGATGGGCGACAGCCTGCCGGGCAGGCACTCGGGTATTAGATGATGGATGGCGTTGCTATTGAAAGCGGCTGGCAATGATTACGCTGTGTGGGTCAGGCGTAACGGTATTTTGTGCCGTTTTGGTCGTTGGGCGATAGGACCAGTGTTTTTGCCATGCGGCAACGACGACGGTGGGGTATTCAGGCTTGCCAAGACTGCCGTTGTAGCGTCCGAGTGCGCGGTACAGGTTGCCTTTTTCGATATCCAGATAGTGCCGGAGAATATTGCAGCCGTAACGCAGGTTGGTGCGCAGGTGGAACAGGTTCTGGTCCGGCGTGCCAATGGCTTTAACCCAGAACGGCATGACTTGCATGTAACCGCGCGCTGCGACGCTGGAGATGGCATATTTTTTGAAGCCGGATTCGACCTCGATCAACCCGAGTACCAGTTCCGGGTCTAGCCCGGCACGCGTAGCTTCATAATTGACCGTGGTGAGGAAATCCATACGCTGCTCGGGGTCGGGTATGCGCTTGGTGAGCCGCTTTGACATTTCGTTCAGCCAGGCCTGGCCCTGCGGGTTGTCGAGATAACTTACATTGCTTACCGCCGTATCCGACACCGATTTGCTCAACGCAGCCTGCACGCTAGCCGACATCGGCTCGTACGCCTGTTTACCCGCGTGCGCGGGCAGTGCGGTCAGCCAGATACCACTTGCCAGTAAGCCGGTGAACAGAATTTTGAGTGTTTTCAATGTTATTTTGCCAACAGTTTGGTCAGGAATTCGTTGATTTCAGTCATTGGAACGGTACGCGCTGCGTCATCACGCCGCCCCTGGTATTCAATTACACCGTCTTTCAAGCCTCGTTCGCCGATCACCACGCGATGTGGGATGCCGATGAGTTCCATGTCGGCAAACATTACACCTGGACGCTCGTTGCGGTCGTCGAGCAGTACATCGAATCCGGCTTGCACCAGTTGCATGTAGAGTTTATCGGCAGTTTCGCGCACAACTTCACTTTTTTGATAGCCGACAGGCACAATTACCAGCAAGAACGGTGCCATCGACTCGGGTAGCATCATGCCGCGCGCGTCGTTATTCTGCTCGATGGCGGCACCTACAATGCGCGATACACCGATGCCGTAGCAGCCCATTTCCATGGTTTGTGCGCGGCCGGTTTCGTCCAGATAGGTGCAGTTCATGGCTTCAGCGTACTTGCTGCGCAGCTGGAAGATGTGGCCGACTTCGATGCCACGGCAGATATCCAGTGTGCCGTGGCCATCCGGACTGGGGTCGCCGGCGACAGCGTTGCGGATATCCGCAATGGAGGGCTCGGGCAGGTCACGGTCGAAATTGACGCCGGTCATATGATAGCCGTCGGCATTGGCGCCGCAGACAAAGTCGGCCATTACCGCGACGGCGCGGTCGGCAATGATGGGTATCGTCAACCCGATCGGGCCGATGGAACCCGCGCTGCAGCCGACCACGTCACGCAGACCGGTGTCGCTGGTAAAGCGGATTTCCTGACCTACCAGCTTGGCCGCTTTGACTTCGTTGAGCTGGTGATCGCCGCGTAGCAGCAGCGCGACCGGGCCATCAGGGCCGTCGACGATCAGGGTTTTCACCATTTGCGCAGGCGATATTTTGAGCAAAGCGGCAACGTCATCGATGCTGTGCTGACCCGGCGTGGCAATTTTTGTCATGGCCCCAGCCGGGGTGGCACGGTTGACGGCAGGCGGCAGGGCTTCGGCCAGCTCGACGTTGGCGGCGTAGTCGGAATCCGGGCTGTAGGCGATGGCATCCTCACCCGAATCAGCCAGTACGTGAAACTCGTGCGAGCCGGAGCCGCCAATCGCGCCGGTATCGGCCGCCACCGCTCGGAATGTCAGGCCCAGGCGGGTGAAGATGCGTGTGTAGGCCTCGTACATGGCCTGGTAGGTCTCGGTCAGGCTGGCGAAATCAGTGTGGAAGGAATACGCGTCCTTCATCATGAATTCACGTGCGCGCATCACACCGAAGCGCGGCCGGATCTCGTCGCGGAACTTGGTCTGGATCTGGTAGAAATTCAGCGGCAACTGGCGGTAGCTTTTGATCTCGCGGCGCGCAATGTCGGTAATGACTTCCTCGTGGGTGGGACCAAAACAGAAATCGCGCTGGTGGCGATCCTTGATTTTCAGCATCTGTGGGCCGAATACCTCCCAGCGCCCGGTTTCCTGCCACAGCTCGGCCGGCTGCACGGCCGGCATGAGCAATTCCAGCGCGCCGACCTTGTTCATTTCGTCGCGCACAACGGCTTCAACCTTGCGCAACACGCGCAGCCCCAGCGGCATCCAGGTGTATAGACCGGAGCCCAGTCGCTTGATGAAACCGGCGCGCAGCATGAGGCGGTGGCTGACCAGTTCGGCTTCGGAAGGGGCTTCTTTGAGGGTGGAGAGGAAAAATTGCGAGACGCGCATGGTGTGATTGGCTCAGTTGTTCGTAAAATGGGAGCAATTTTAACAGTTCTACTTGCCCATGCGATTTTTCAAACGACGGATACACAAGGCGGTGTCGGAACTCGACACGGTCGAAATCAGCGAGCAGGATGGCGTGCGCTTTTTGCACCTGGGCAACGATACGGTGCAATCTGCCATGCGGCTGTCCGACCCGAACGGGCTGGAGCTGTCTTATACACGCTCGATGCTCGGTTTTTTGCTGTTCGCCTCGCTACCCGGCAAGGCGCTGATGTTGGGGCTGGGCGGCGGTTCGCTGGCGCGGTTTCTGTACCACCGCACGCAGATCAAGCAGCTCACCGCCGTGGAAATCAATTCGCAGGTGATCGCCGCTGCGCGCGCGTTCTTTCAGTTGCCCGACGACGATGCACGCTTGCAGGTGATCCACGCCGATGCGGCGGAATATATTCTCGAGCACCCCGGTTGGGACGTGATTCTGCTTGACGGCTTTGATTCCGGTTGTCAGGTCGAAGCGCTGGCGACGCAGGATTTTTACGACCATTGCGCCATGGCGCTGAGTGAAAATGGCGTGTTGTCGGTGAATTTGTGGGGCAGCGATCCGCAGTTCGATGTGTACCTGAAACGCATCGAGACGACATTCGAAGGCCGTATTATCTGCCTGCCCGCAGAGCGGCGCGGCAATGTCATTGTGTTCGGCTTTGCCGGCGCGCCGCAGCCCACGCAATGGGACGCGCTGCGCCACCGGGCGGCGCGGCTGGAGGCGGATTTTGGACTGGAATTCGGCAGTTTTGTAGAGTCCTTGCGTGACCTCAATGCGCACGACCGCAAGGGGCTTTTATGAGCGAGAAACACGACATCAAACCGGGCCAGTCGATTGAGTTGCTCAAGGAGTTGCACATCCTGACGCGTGACGGCAAGATGAACCAGGACAGCCGCCGTAAGCTCAAACAGGTGTATCACCTGTATCATTTCATCGAACCGTTGTTGCTGGCGGTGGCGCAGGATCATGCTGACATTCAGCTGGTCGATCACGGCGCCGGCAAGTCGTATCTGGGGTTTATTCTGTATGACCTGTTTTTCAAGGACCGTCCCGGCAACGCGCACATCTACGGCATTGAAACGCGCGATGAGCTGGTGCAGAAATCGCAGGCGCTCGCCGCCGAACTGCACTTCAGGAATATGTCTTTTTTGAATCTGTCGGTTGCCGAGTCGATCACCTCTGACCAATTACCTGCGCGGGTGGACATCGTCACCGCATTGCATGCGTGCAATACCGCCACTGATGACGCGATTCGTTTCGGGCTGGAAAAGCACGCGCAGCACATGGTGCTGGTGCCGTGCTGTCAGGCCGAGGTGGCGAGCGTGTTGAAGAAAAACAAGGGCAAAACACTGGCCAATAATGTGCTCACCGAAATCTGGCGCCACCCGCTGCATACGCGCGAATTCGGCAGCCAGATCACCAACGTGTTGCGCTGTTTGCAGCTTGAAGCGCACGGTTACCAGGTCAGCGTCACTGAACTGGTGGGCTGGGAGCATTCGATGAAAAACGAGCTGATTATCGCCAGCTATAAAGATTTGCCGCGCAAGCGGCCTGCGGCGCGCCTGAATGAAGTGCTGGACACGCTGGGGCTGGAAGAAATGCGCACGCGGTTCTGTGTCGAACCGGCGTAAAAAAGGGTGGCTTGCGCCACCCTGAGAAGGTCAGCCCGTCAGGAACGGGCTGTGTCGACGTACTTGGGGGGTTAAATACCCAGGTCTTTTTTCCAGTAGGCTTCGATCAGGCTGACGGTGCGCTTTGGTAGTGGCACGTAAGCCAGCTTTTCAGCTGCAGCTTGGCCGTTTTCCAGGAACCACTTGGAAAACTTGATGACTTTGGCATTCTGGGCCACCGGGTAGTCCTTGCGCATAAGGAAGTAAGTGGCGGCAGTAATCGGCCAGCTTTTGGCACCTGGCTGATTGGTCAGAATCAGATAAAAGTCGCTAACCTTGGAGAAGTCCGCATTGCCTACAGCGGCCTGGAAGCTCCCCATGTCTGGCATGACCACCTTGTTGTCGGCATTTTTCATGCGTGTATAAGTCAGCTTGGTTTCCATGGTGTAGGCGTATTCTACATAACCGATGGAACCGGGAATTTGTTTCACAAAGCCAGCTACACCCTCGTTACCCTTGCCACCCAAGCCACTAGGCCATGCTACCGAAGTATCCGAACCCACTTTGTCTTTCCATTCCGGACTGACTTTGCTGAGGTAGTTGGTGAAGTTAAAGGTGGTACCCGAGCCGTCTGAGCGGTGTACGGTGGAAATTACCATGTCCGGCAATTTCACACCGGGGTTGAGTGCGGTAATCGCAGGGTCATTCCACTTGGTGATTTTTCCGAGATAGATGTTGGACAGCACGCTACCATCCAACACCATTTCCCCCGGTTTGACACCCGGTAGATTGACTACTGGCGTGATGGCAATAATGACGGCGGGGAATTGCGCCAAGTTGGCTTCCTTGAGTTCTTCCGGTGTAAGTGGTTTATCACTGTCTGCGAAATCTACCGTTTTGTTCTTGATTTGCTTGATCCCGCCCCCCGAACCAATCGACTGATAATTGACTTCGTTACCCGTTGCAGCCTTGTAAGCCTCTGCCCACTTTGACAGTACGGGGTAAATTGCAGTGCCGCCTGCGCCGGTCAGCATGTCGGCAGCGCGAACCAGAGGGCTACTTAACATCAGGCTGGATGCGATCAGGCCGAGGGCGATGGGCTGGTACAGTTTTTTCAGTTTGAACGACAACATTGCATGCTCCTTAAACAGACGACAAGAAAATGGAAGGGCTTGAAAACCAGACCAGTATGCATTCTGTTTGTGACGCTATTGTGACGGTTGTGTGTCGTTTATAAGTTGCGGATGACGTGGCTTATTTGATCAACCGGGTTTGACCCGGGCGCTGCCGGTATTGCGTTTCCTTGATGCTTTTACTGGCAGCACGCGCTACCAGAGGGTCTTCGTCTTGCTGCAATTGTGCGCGTTGCGCAGAGCTGGCCAATGCGTTGCGCGAGATAGCGTGACGCACGTTGGGGTCGCGGTCTTTGACACATTTTTCGACCATCGCAGGCGTCAGGTCGGGGCGTTTGGCAATGCACAGGCGGATAACGTGGTCCTGGTCTTCAATCAGCGCAGCGACTTCGTCCGGCGTCAGATCGGCGCGGCGAGCAAAATAGCATTTAATCACCATCCACTGCTCATGCACCATGAACGGACGATATTCGACCGGCAGGGCATCGCTTAGCGCCAGATCAAGGCGTTCAGCGAGTGGCAGGGCTTTATAGGTTTTTTCCAGCGCGTTGGTCATGGGCGACGTGAGAAACAAATTTCAGGGCCACTCAGCCGCTCATCTGCACAAGCGGATCCGAGTGTGTCATTGCAGCTTTCCAATGTCATGGAACTGTGAAAAAATGAGGCAATTGTAACGGAATAATTTTGGTGGCGGATATGATCGACAAGGACGGTTATCGGCCCAATGTCGGCATCATTCTATGCAATTCCCGGAATGAGGTTTTTTGGGGCAAGCGTATACGACAGCACTCCTGGCAGTTTCCCCAGGGTGGCATCGATCATGGCGAGAATCCTGAACAGGCCATGTACCGTGAATTGATGGAAGAAGTGGGGCTGGCGGCGGGACACGTGCGCATTTTAGGGCGCACGCGTGACTGGTTGCGTTATGACGTGCCGAATCAATGGGTGCGGCGCGATTGGCGCGGTAATTATCGCGGTCAGAAACAGATTTGGTTTCTGCTGCGCCTGACCGGGCGTGACTGCGACGTACAGTTGCGTGCGTCTGCCCACCCTGAGTTCGACGCCTGGCGCTGGAATGATTACTGGGTGGCGATGGAATCGGTAGTGGAATTCAAGCGTGACGTGTATCGTGCCGCCCTGACCGAGCTGGAGCGGTATTTGGAAAAAGATGCGCCGCGCAAACATGGCGTCAGCCGACTCTATGGACATGTGCACCACCACGAATAAATTCAACCATGCAAAAAATCTATGAAGCATTTGACCGCAGCGTCTACTATTTGCCGGGCACCCGCCCGGCGGTTTTTTTTCTGGCCGACAAAGAAGGCGGCGGCATTCTCATCAATTCTCCTGCGTTCAGCCCCGAATTGCTGGACGCATTGAACGCCGTGATGCCGCTCAAGTTCATTTTTTATCCGAGCTACTTTGGCGCACAGGACGTCAATCTCTGGCGCGAAGCCTCGGGTGCGCAGGCCATGGCGTACGGGCATGAAACGCGGCGTATCGAGGGCAGCATTGATATCGTGCTGGACCGTGAAAACCGCTTCTCGCGCACCATCGATTTTCTCCCCATGTCGGGGCGCACCGAGAGCAGTTGTGCCTTGCGCTGCAAGAATAAACCCGCGCTGGTGTTTTTCGGCCCGACTTTGTCGCGCGGCGCTTCAGGTTGGCCGACCATCATCGCGCAGGCGGATGATTATTCGTATGAAAACCGGCTGTTCGGCGCGCTGGGGTTGCAGGATATAAAATTCGAGTACGCTTTCACTGATGATTTTGACCCTGCGCTGAGTCTGTTTGGTCCAGGTGCCGATGTGGCGATCGGGCATGAAATCGAGCGCATCCTGGCGGATTGAGGTTTTAGTTGCGAAGGACTATATTGGAACTGCGTAACCTGAAGATACGTACTGACCCAATCTGGTATTCCCACAAAAATTTAATCAAATAGGCCACTATCATGAGCGAAATCTACCATCAGCTGATCTCCGGGCGTCTTGAGTCCGGTGCTACTTTCCACAAACCGGTACAGAATCTGCCGGAACATGTCGGCATGAATAATCCTGCGCTGGATGTGATGACGGATTTCAAGGTGGTGACTGCCTACACCATTTTCCCGCTGGAAAGCATCGACGAGGCGCAGCAAAAGATGGTGCATCGTGGTGTACGCATGTTGTTGGTGGTTGATGCAAAGAATACCTTGCTCGGGCTGGTTACTTCGACCGATTTGATGGGCGAAAAACCCATGCAGGTAATTCAGAATACGGGCTGCAAGCATGCTGAAGTGCTGGTCAGAGACATCATGACGTCAAGCGAACGGCTTGAGGTGATTTGTATGATTGATCTGGCCGGTGCCCGGGTCGGCGATGTGCTGGCGACACTGAAAGGCACTGGGCGCCAGCATGCGCTGGTAGTGGACCGGCCGCAAACCGGCCAGCCGCAGCGTGTGCGCGGCATACTGTCGATGACGCAACTGACCCGCCAGCTTGGCGTGACACTGCAGACAGCGGAAATCGCACGGACTTTCGCAGAGATCGAGACGCAGTTGGCAAACTGAACTTCTTGGTCTCTGGCTGTATCAGACGGACGGGAGATCATTATGAAACTGGTCAAGGCTGATCAACACGGGATACGTAAGGTGCTGACGTGTGAACCGGGGCAGCCATTGTGGAAAGTGGTGCCCACGCGCGACGAGAATGGCAAGTTGCTGGTGGACTTTGTGATGTGGGTGCCACGTCTCAAGCGGCAGTCACCGGATTATATTCAGACCACGCTAGCGCATATTCACACTGTGCTGCAGCGCTATCAGGAAGTGGTATTTGCTGACATGAATCTGGCCATCAACATATTGTGGGTGTCGCTCAAACAGCGTCCGGGTATCGTGCGCGAAGTGTTTGATGCTATCCACTTGCTGGTGCCTGAGGCCAAGCTGGTGGCACAGCAAATGGAAAATTAATGCCGTAATACCGCGCTATGCCATACCGTTAAACCGGGGAAACAAGCCCCGGTTTTTTTATTAGTCACAATCCCGCGTGGCTGCAAGTCGCGAGATTGTTTAGAATCACACAATTTAGCTGCCCGCTCGAAGGAGTCACCCGCAATGGCCATATCCGAACTGCAAGTCCAGACTGCGCTAAAAGAAATCAGCGACCCGAATACCCACAAGGACTTCATCACCGGCAAGTCGGCGCGCAATATCAAGACCGATGGCAACGACGTGTCACTCGACATCGTGCTGGCATATCCCGCCAAGAGCCAGATTGAAGTTATCACCAAGCTGGTGACGGACAAGCTCAACACCCTGCCCGGCGTGGGTAAGGTCACGGTTAATGTCAGCTATAAAATCGTGTCGCACAGCGTGCAGCGCGGCGTCAAACTGATCCCTGGCGTGAAAAACGTCATCGCCGTAGCTTCCGGTAAAGGCGGCGTGGGTAAATCTACCACCGCCGTGAACCTGGCGCTGGCGCTGGCCGCCGAGGGCGCTGCTGTGGGCATGCTCGATGCCGACATTTACGGGCCATCGCAGCCCACCATGCTGGGCATCAAGGGGCGCCCCGAATCGCGCGACGGCAAAACGCTGGAGCCGATGGAAGGGCATGGCCTGCAAGCCATGTCGATTGGTTTTTTGATCGACGCGGAAACGCCGATGGTATGGCGCGGTCCGATGGTGACGCAGGCGCTCGAACAGTTGCTCAACGACACGCGCTGGCGCGACCTGGATTACCTGGTGGTCGATCTGCCGCCCGGCACCGGCGAC
>DMQT01000153.1:0-238 GCA_003455595.1 Betaproteobacteria bacterium | reverse complement strand
GTCACAAGACCACAGCGCGGCGTTCCCAAAGATCGTCATTCAAAATACCTGAGAAGCCCACGCATGAGCATTAAAGCAGACAAGTGGATCCGCCGCATGGCGGAAAAAACCGGCATGATCGAGCCATTTGAACCGAACCAGGTGCGCGAAGTGGACGGGCGCAAAATCGTGTCATATGGCACATCGAGTTATGGCTACGATATTCGCTGCTCGAACGAATTCAAGCTGTTTACCAACA
>DMQT01000093.1:14582-17524 GCA_003455595.1 Betaproteobacteria bacterium | reverse complement strand
GACGAATCCATGCTCACCGGCGAATCCATGCCGGCCAAAAAGGTGGTCGGTGCCAGCGTGATCGGCGCCACCATCAACAAGAGCGGCAGCTTCAAATACCGCGCGACCAAGGTCGGCGCCGACACCGCCCTCGCCCAGATCGTAAAGCTGGTGCAGACAGCGCAGAACTCCAAGGCGCCCGGCCAACGGCTGGCCGATCGGGCCGCGCAATGGCTGGTGCTCGCCGCCATCGTCACCGGTCTTGCTACCTTTGCGGTGTGGTTCTGGTGGATCGGGCAACCGCTGTTGTTTGCCATGACGCTGACCATCACCGTATTCGTGATTGCCTGCCCGGATGCACTGGGCCTGGCCACGCCGATGGCGATCATGGTCGGTACCGGCCTGGGCGCCATGAACGGTATCTTGTTCAAGAACGCCGCCGCGCTGGAACAGGCCACCAAGCTTAACGTGATTATCTTCGACAAGACCGGCACCCTGACTCTGGGGCAGCCCGAGGTCGTGGATGTGGCGGCGACGGCGGGCGCCAATGTGGATGCCATGCTGGCCTTGGCAGCCGCGGTTGAGCAGGGCTCCGAACACCCGCTCGCCCAGGCCATCCTGAAACGCACGGTCGGCATGCCGACACAACCCAGCAGCGGCTTTACCAATATCGACGGCATGGGCGCCAAGGCGGAAGTCGAAGGACGCACTGTGCTGCTGGGTAATCGTAAATTGATGGACGCAGAACAGGTTGATATGAACGACCTGGTCGCCAAAGCCGATGAAATGCAGGGCGCGGGCCGCACCGTCGTTCATGTTGCCCACGGCGGCAAGCTGCTCGGTCTTATCGCCATCGCCGATGCAGTGCGGCCGACATCGAAGAATGCTATCCAGGCGCTGCAGCGACGCGGCGTGAAAGTGGCCATGCTCACCGGCGACAACCGTGCCACGGCCGAGCGCATCGGCCGGGAACTGGGTATCGACATCGTGCTCGCCGACGTGCTACCGGGTCAGAAGGCGGATAAGGTCAAGGAACTGCAAGCGCAAGGCAACAAGGTCGGCATGGTGGGCGATGGCATCAACGATGCACCCGCCCTGACGCAAGCTGACGTGGGCTTCGCCATCGGCGCCGGCACCGACGTGGCGATGGAGAGCGCCGATGTGGTGCTGATGAAGAGCGACCCTTACGATGTGGTGGGCGCACTGGAGCTTTCCCGCGCCACACTGCGCAAGATGCACCAGAATCTGGGCTGGGCGGTCGGCTATAACGTCATCGCTTTCCCGCTCGCCGCCGGTGTGTTCTACCCGTTTACGCTGAGTCCCGAGATCGCAGCGCTGGCCATGTCCGGCAGCTCGGCGCTGGTGGCGGTCAATGCGCTGATGTTGAAGCGCACCAGACTGGCGGGCATCCGTCAGCCTGTCGGGGCCACCAAGGGATAGAAATCCGCATAACACTTACCGCATTGCCGCCTGAACTGAGAGTGCCGGATGCAGCCCCAGCTTTGGATGAGAGCATCCGAAGCGCAGGAACGCAATATTACAAAAATGTAATCCAGTCGTCAGGCTGGCGTTATGGCCAGCAGGCTATTCTGGCTCCGTATAAACATCAACCTTGAAACGTGCTATTGCTGAATCGGCGAACACCCGCCAGACCAAGTTGAATCGACTACCCGGAAGAAAGCAGGGGTAGCATTCTAGGCTGCACTCCTATCTCCGATAGAAATATCACATTGACGCTAATGGGCTCATTGTTGTTTGAGGATTTTTTTCATGAAGAACCGGATTATTAAACCCCCCACAGCGAACCTGTCACGTCGTCGCTTTGTAGAAGGCCTTATAGCTGGTGGCGCTTTGGCTGGGACGGGTCTATGGACCACTCCGGCCTGGGCAACGACCAGTCCGGGCCAACCCGCGGTCCTCAGTGGCACCGAGTTTGCGCTGGATCTGGTGGAATCCCCGGTGAACTTCACCGGCACTTCGCGCATGGCGACCACCGTGAACGGTCAGATTCCCGCGCCGCTGCTACGCTGGCGCGAAGGCGATCGCATTACGCTGCGGGTAACCAATCGCATGTCGGTACCGGGTTCCATACACTGGCACGGCATCCTGCTGCCTTCCCCAATGGATGGCGTACCCGGCCTCAGCTTTAAGGGTATCGCGCCGGGAGAGACCTATGTATACCAGTTCGATGTGCGCCAGTCCGGCACTTACTGGTATCACAGCCACTCGGACTTTCAGGAGCAGACCGGGCTGTATGGCCCCATCGTCATTGAGCCGCGTGAACCGGCACCCTTCACTTATGACCGCGATTATGTCGTGTTGCTGTCCGACTGGACCGATGAAGATCCCAATCAGGTGTTCAGGCATCTCAAGCAGATGAGCGATTACTATAATTATGTTCGGCCCACGGTCGGTGATCTGGTCGAGGATGCGAAGAAAGACGGCTGGGCCAGCGCACTGTCCACGCGCGCAGCGTGGGACAAGATGCGCATGAGCCCGCGTGACCTGTCCGATGTAAGCGGCGCCACCTATACCTTTCTCACCAATGGCGTCACCCCGGCGGGAAACTGGACCGGCCTGTTCAAGCCCGGCGAGAAAATCCGTCTGCGCTTCATCAACGGCTCGTCGATGACTTATTTCGATGTGCGCATCCCGGGCTTGAAGATGACCGTGGTCGCGGCCGACGGCCAATATGTGCATCCGGTCAGCATCGATGAATTCCGTATAGGCGTAGCCGAGACTTACGACGTGATCGTTGAGCCCACTGAAGACCGTGCTTACACCGTATTTTCCCAGGCACTGGATCGTTCCGGCTACGCGCTGGCTACCCTGGCGCCGCGTAGCGGGATGCGCGCGAAGGTTCCCAAGCTCGATCCTGTGCCCATCCTGAGCATGTCGGATATGGGCATGGCCATGGGCGATATGCCAGGCATGAATGCCAAAGGCGGTATGCAGGACATGCC
>DMQT01000093.1:0-14494 GCA_003455595.1 Betaproteobacteria bacterium | reverse complement strand
GGTTCAGCCAAACCCGACGCCGACATGGCGCCTGCCGCTCAATCCGCGGGCGGAGATGTGCCGGTAAAACACCATGCTGCCACCGAATATGGCCCATCCAATTCCATACGTGCAGACCAGGTATCAACACGACTGGATGATCCGGGCGTAGGTCTGCGCAACAACGGACGGCGGGTGCTGACTTACGCTGACTTGCATACGGTGGGCGGCGCGCTGGATCCGCGCAATCCGACGCGCGAAATAGAATTGCATCTGACCGGCAATATGGACCGCTATATGTGGTCTTTCAACGGCGTACCCTTCTCTGAAGCTAAGCCGATATTGTTTCAATATGGCGAACGTTTACGCATCGTACTCATCAACGACACCATGATGCATCACCCGATACATCTGCACGGCATGTGGAGCGAGCTTGAATCTCCCGATGGTAATTTTCAAGTGCGCAAGCACACCATCAGCGTGGCCCCCGGGCACCGCGTCAGCTATCGGGTCAGTGCCGATACGCGCGGCAACTGGGCTTATCACTGCCACATGCTGTACCACATGGAAGGCGGCATGTTCCGCACCGTCGTGGTCGCTTAATCTGTGAAACAACGGAGATCATTGCAATGAAAAACCTCAAACCGTTAGCGCAGATATTGCTGTGCACGCTGTTCCCGCTGAGCGGGGCGGTCTTTGCCCAGGACCCGATGTCTATGTCCGGACATGACATGCCCACTTCCGGATCCGATTCGAGCATGAAAAACATGGGCGACATGCCGGGGATGAACAAAACCGTCAGCAAGCCAGCCCCGGCTGCGCAACCCGCACCACCAGTAGGCAGCCTGCCGAGCAGCGATGGCTCGGCAGGCAAGTCATACGCTGCTTATGGCATAGACATGGATACCATGCATATGGAAGATGATCCGCTGATCGCCAAACTCCTGCTCGACAAGCTGGAATATGTCCATGGCAAGCATGACAGCATGGTATGGGATGGGCGCTTTCGCTTCGGACGCGATCTGAACCAGCTGTGGATTCGCAGTGAAGGCCAGCGGGCCAAAGGGAAAATTCAGGACGCTGAAGCGGAATTACTGTGGGGCCACACCTTCTCGCCCTTCTGGACGGCAATGACGGGGGTGCGTCATGATTTTGGTACCGGGCCGTCGCGAGACTGGGCGGCGCTGGGAGTCCAGGGGCTGGCACCCTACAAATTTGATGTCGAAGCGACTGCATACGTGGGGTCTTCCGGCCGTACCGCCCTGAAGCTGAAAGCTTCGTATGATTTGCTGTTGACGCAACGACTGATCCTCTCGCCTGAAGTCGATGCCAATCTGTACAGCAAGGATGACCCCGCTCGTAGCGTTGGTGCAGGATTATCCGATGCATCACTGGGCGTGCGTCTGCGTTACGAAATCCGCCGCGAATTCGCGCCTTACATAGGATTTAACGCAGTACAAAAATATGGGAAAACGGCGGATTTCTCGCGCGCTGAGGGCGCGCCAACACATGACTTCCAACTGGTCACTGGCGTGCGTATCTGGTTCTGAACAGCCAATCCCGCCATACCTAACAGGTAAAGCATAGAGAGGTGCTACGCATTCGTCACTCAATTGTTCAAACGATTTTCGTCAGTTTTTTAAATTTCAAAGGAAAAAATGAATACCTTGCACTACACATTGATTCGTCCGGGCGTCTCCCTTAACCGCCATTTTCCAAAAATGTCGGGTTCTGAGAAGATGTATTCATGAAAACCGTAAAAATCATACTGGCGATGCTGCTATTCATTGTGCTGGGTATTGGCCTGTTTGTATGGTCGGGCATATACAACCCCGGCGCCGACAGCCCGCACTGGAAAATCACTTACACGCTAATGCAGACCACACGAGAACGTGCCGTCGAGCAACGCGCCGCCGCAATCACGCTGCCCACCAATCTCTATGACGCGCAACTGATCCTGAAAGGGGCCGGCCAGTACGCGGCAATGTGCACCAGCTGCCATCTGGCGCCCGGGATGAAGGATTCCGAGCTGCGTCCGGGGCTGTACCCACTCCCACCTAATTTGAGCAAGGTAAGCGTGGATCCGCGCGAAGCGTTCTGGGTGATCAAGCACGGCATGAAGATGAGCGCGATGCCGGCCTGGGGGGCGAGTCACGACGACGCGACCATCTGGAGCATGGTTGCCTTTCTGCAGAAACTGCCGGGCATGACGCCTGTGCAATACAGGGAGATGGTCGCCAAGGCGCCCCCGGACGAAGAGATGGGCCCGATGGACGATGCAACCTTGCCCGTACCCGGCGGTCACACTCACGGTGGTCACGCGCATGCTGGCGATTGATTCTGGCCAGACCTCAGGTTAATCAATTCACCCTTTTTATCACTGTGGTAATGGAAAACTGACATGCTGCTAAAACTTTCCCCTATTCTGGCGCTGCTGCTCGCATTCAGCGGCACCGCCGTTGCTGCCGCAGAACAACCCACTACACCCGCAGAGCAAGCCAAACTCGCCTCAGCCGAATCCAGCCTGCCGCTGATCGACGGCGAAGTGAAAAAGGTAGACAAGGACGCCGGCAAACTGACCATCAAGCACGGCCCTATCACCAACCTCGGAATGCCCGCCATGACCATGGTGTTCCGGGTCAAGGATGCTGCTATGCTCGATCAGGTGAAAAGCGGGGACGCAATTCGCTTTTCCGCAGACACGGTAAGAGGCACGCTAACGGTCATGCGCCTGGAGCGTGTGGGTGCAACGGCAGGGAATACGCAAGCCAATTGACACGGGTCGCCCGCCCACCTGAATGGTTTGGAAACACACGAATGGCTACATCACAGTGCGCCCGCATGGGGCGTGTTCAACTCAATATTTTTTAAGGAGATTGCATCATGTACGGTTTCAGCATCCAGCTCGACATGGCGTTTGACGCCGCAGTAGAAAAAACCATCGAAGGCCTGAAACAGGAAGGCTTTGGCGTACTTACCGACATTGACGTCAAGGCCACATTGAAGGCCAAGCTCAATCTCGACAAGCGGCCTTACCGCATCCTCGGCGCCTGCAACCCACCGCTGGCCAATCGCGCCATCGAGGCAGAAGCCGACATCGGTCTGCTGCTGCCGTGCAATGTGGTAGTGCGTGAAGAGGCCGACGGTAAAATCACCGTCGCTTTCCTCGATCCCGGCATCATGTCGCAGCTGGTCAGCAACCCCGAAATACAAGCCGTCGCCAGCGAAGCGCGTACCCGGCTGGAGCGCGTGCGCGACGGTTTGAAAGCATAGGCCATGCTGCACTCAGTGCGGCAACTCAATTAAAGGAGCGCGACATGTATGGATGGGATCATGGCAACTGGATGTTCGGTGATGGCGGGGGCTGGATGATTTTCGGCTGGCTATGGATGGCACTGATTGGGCTGGTGCCCATCCTGCTGGCATTTGCGCTCTTCAAATATCTGTTCAGCAGCCCAAAACCAGGTGCTCCCAGCCAGGAAGCAACGCGCCGCGCCGCACTGGACATTCTGGATGAAGCGTACGCTCGCGGCGATCTGACGCGCGAGGTCTACCTGCAAAAACGCGCTGACTTGAACACAAAATAGCACCCGCCTACCCAAAGCATGGGGGATTCGGGTCGGCGCGGTCAGGCTGCTTCCGCATATCAGCCCTGACGCCTTCCGGCGTTGTCGGGCACCTACGCAAAACCTTCAAATTAGCGTCACAAAATTGTCGCCGTCAGCCACGAAACTAGCGGCATGAACGACGATCTATTATTGCAAACGCTGTCGCTGCGCCCGCTGCCACTACGCATTGCGCTGGTGACGGAAACCTATCCGCCGGAAATCAATGGCGTGGCGATGACGATTGGCCGCCAAGTGGCGGATTTACAGGCACGCGGGCACCAGATTCAGCTGATCCGCCCGCGCCAGAGCGCGCACGACACCGCCACGTACAACGCCAGTCTGGAAGAAGTGCTCAAACCGGGGGTGGCGATCCCGCGTTACGCCGGGTTGAAAATGGGGCTGCCGGCCAAATCGGCGCTGATCCGGCTGTGGAGCGTGAAACGGCCCGACCTGGTGCACATCGCCACCGAAGGCCCGCTGGGCTGGTCGGCGCTGGCGGCGGCCAACAAGCTGCGCATCCCGGTCAGCACCGACTTTCACACCAATTTTCACAGCTACAGCCAGCATTACGGCATCGGCTGGTTGCGCCGGCCGATACTCGCGTATCTACGCAAATTCCATAACAAATCCTGCGTCACGCTGGTGCCAACCGAAGGCATCCGGCGCGAATTGCAGACACACGGCTACGGCAATCTGGAAGTGGTGGCGCGCGGCGTGGATACCGCGCTGTTCAGCCCCGAGCGACGCGATCCAGACCTGCGTGCCAGTTGGGGTGCCGACAACGCCACCCAGGTGGTGCTCTACGTCGGACGGCTGGCACCGGAGAAAAACCTGTCGCTGGTGTTCGACGCCTTCACCGCGATGCACGCCGCCAACCCGAATACGCGCCTGGTGCTGGTGGGCGATGGGCCGGATCGGGCGCGCTGGCAGGCAGCGCATCCGCACGCGCAGTTTTGCGGCATGCGCAGCGGCGCTGACCTGTCGCGTCACTACGCCTCGGCGGATATGTTCCTGTTCCCCAGCCTGACCGAAACCTTCGGCAACGTCACCATCGAAGCAATGGCCAGCGGGCTGGCAGTCGTGGCATACAACTACGCGGCGGCGGAAGACCTGATCCGTAACACGGTCAACGGCGTGATCGTGCCGTATGACGATGCCGCCGCGTTTATCGCTGCCGCCCGCATGCTGGCCAACGACCCGCAACAGGTGCAACAACTCGGCCAGGCGGCGCGCCACACCGCGCGGCAAATGAACTGGGACGCGATCCACGAGCGCTTCGAACAGGCGCTGTACGCAATTGTCGAGAAGGAGACGGATGATGATACGGCTCAACTGGCACTGGCAAGAAATCGGTGAATGGGAAGCCCCGCTGACAGCGCGGTTTAACCGCGCCGGGCGGTTTCGTAGCGTGCTCGGCGGGTTCCGACTGGTGAGTCGATTGGGTGATGGCGTGTTCTGGTATGTGTTGATGCTAACGTTGCTGGCGGCCTACGGCCTGGCCGCGCTGCCTGCCGTGCTCAACATGGTGCTGGCCGGGCTGGCTGCCACCCTCATCTACAAATGGCTGAAAAAGACCACGTTGCGCCCGCGTCCGTGTCACCAGTTCGGCCAGATCGTCTGCCTCACTGCGCCGCTCGACCGCTTCAGCTTCCCGTCCGGCCATACACTGCATGCTGTCGCGTTCAGCTTGGTGGTGATCCAGTATTACCCGGCACTGGCCTGGCTGGTACTGCCGTTCTCCGCGCTGGTTGCCGTGTCGCGGCTGGTGCTCGGCTTGCACTACCCGACTGACGTGCTGGCAGGGATTGCGTTGGGGGGATGGTGGCACTGGTGTCGATGGTGGTGGTGTAGGGCTTGCAAAATAGTGGGACAAAAAGTTCGGCGCGAACTTCCGGTTCCTAGCCCTTAGCGACGACCATCGACCGCCATGAAACATCTGCTCATGTAATGATTTGAGGTATTCACCAGTAACTGACTTGTTCCAAAAAATCATTAAATATATAAACAAACATCTGCTGCGGCAGCTAATGGGAGAAAGCTTGCCGCACCGACCCATTCAGCCACTTCCGGCACAAAATCCGTTTTGTCGTATCCGAATAGGTCAACCGTCATTTGGCACGCAACAAGTTTTACATCAGCCTCTATACATGCTGAGCGGAGGTCTTCTATGCTTGCAACGCCTTTCTGTTTCAAGGTGCTGTTAAACATGGATTTAGCCATCATTTCAAATCCTGGGACATTGCCCATTATTGCATTCGGGATTTTCCAATCAATACCGCGGAACCAGTTCGGACCGATGGGCATTTTCATGGGCATAGCAGGGTTACCCAATGGTGACACGCTTAGTTGTAAATTTTTCTTTAGTAATTCCAATCCATAGAAACTAAAAAAGATAGACACTTCCCAGCCTAGAGCTGAAGCGGTTGAAGCCAATATAAAGGGTGGATATGCCCAATCCAGCGTGCCTTTGGTTGCAATCAATGCCATAGTGTTGGTTTTTGTCTCACCACGAGCATTCGTTTCTTTTTCAAATTCTTCCTTGAACCATAGATTGAATCTATCTCTCTCAAATTGATCTACGTCACTCACATTCGGTAATGATATTCTGTTCATAATATGTGCCTTTCAAATTGAGTTATGCCCAAGCTATAATGGTTCTGTTGGGATGAACACCATCATCTGCCATTCTTACGAACTTGATAACCACGTTTATGGTTGATTCACTTTCTATATTTTGTTGATAATATGCTGGTTGAAAATATTACTGATTTGGTTATTTTTGTCGCTGTTATTAAGGTGGGAAACCTGTCTGCGGCTGGGCGGGAGCTTGGGTTTTCAAGTGCGGTTGTCAGCAAGAGATTACAACGTCTTGAAGAGCAATTGGGCGTCCGGCTACTTAATCGTTCAACCAGAAAACTGTGCGTAACTGAAGAAGGACTGCGTTATCACGATTATTGTGTGCGCGTGTTGGCAGAGCTGGAAGAGGCAGAAACGCTAATTACGAGCGGACATAGCCAACCCAAAGGTACATTGCGAGTAACTGTCCCTGCTGCATTTGGACGTTTGCATATTGCGCCGCTGGTTCCCGAATTTTTAAGGCGGTTTCCAGAGTTGCGTTTATCGTTGCACCTATCCGATAGCAAAGTAGATATTATCGAGGAAGGGTACGATGTCGCCGTCCGCATTGGTGACATGAAAGACTCAAATTTAGTGGCGCGGCATCTTGGAATTGATCGAAGAAAGGTTGTAGCAACACCTGCTTACCTTAGAAAATTCGGCACCCCTAATACACCTGATGATCTTGCCTATCATAATGTGCTGTTATTCGCCAATCCTGCACCTTTAGATCATTGGCAATTTATCGATCCAGAGGGAGCGCCGTGCAGCGTCAAAGTAACGGGGAATTTTGAGACCAATAATTGCGATGCATTAAGGGCAGCAATTTATGCCGACGCGGGTATAGCGTTGAGGCCCGTTTGGGATGTGTGGCAAGACCTTAAAGCCGGAACATTGCAAGTATTGCTCCCCGAACACACACACCCATCTTTCAAAATACAAGCGGTTTATCCAAGCAGACGACATTTATCACAAAAAGTGAGGGTGTTTATTGATCTTCTGTGCGAATCTTTTGGTGATACGCCTTATTGGGATGTGACAACCTAACTGGTGTAGCGGCAATTGGGTATTTCTACAATCAAATTCGCCAAAGCGATTGCATCGTGACGATGAAGTTATTCAGCAGGCGGTTTATGCAATATTCAGGTTAGGAAACTACAGTCCAATATAGTGAGTGAGCAGCTTAAACGGCCAAATTTTCTCCCACAAAAAGTGCTCTACCGGAAAGCCCAGCGTTAATCCCAGCCAGAAGCTAACCGACAGCAACACTGTTTTAGACTTGTGGTAACACTTCACAAGCAGCCCATTTTCGTCCCTATGCGTGTGAAACATATTTAAAATTTCCAGCCAAAACCGACCCCTAGCACTACCGGATCGAGCCGAACATGGCTGATTGTGGCGCCGGTCGCCGCAAGTTTTACATCAGAACCGATATAGAGTTTTTTAACGTCGAAATTGATGAATTTGTTTTTGCCTATTTCCACATCGAAGCCCGCCTGGAGTGCACCTCCCCAGCTGCTTCTACCCATATCCAGTTGTCCCACGCCGGGCACGCTGAGGTTGACGTCGGAAAAATGCGTATAGTTGATCCCCGCCCCAAAATAAGGTCTGAATTTTCCATCCGGGATGAAATGGTATTGGACGGTCAAGGTGGGAGGCAGATGCTTGGCGGTTCCGATCTTTGCACCATTCAAGGAAACGTCATGCCTTTGGGGATAGGTCAGTATCAATTCCAGCGCGATGTTTTTCAGCAGAAAATAACTCAGATCAATTTCCGGCGCCCATTTGTCATTCAAGGTAATCGCATTGGCGGGGACGCTTAGCGCCTGGATGGGATCGGACTGGTTTCTGGGTTGGATATCAAGCGCACGTATCCGGACCAGCCAATCCCCCTGATCCGCTTGAGCTTGTGACTGTCCGACCGTCAAGGCACCAAAAACCAATCCCAGATATAAATATTTTTCCATTACCTTCTCCCCAATATGAATGACAAACTACAGGGGGTAAAGCAATACTTATGCCACACTAAATAATGTTTTAATACAATATCTTGCGATATTTAGCGGCCGGGCAATCAGAAGCCGAGCTTCTTGGAAGTGATAGCCGTTTAGAAAAAAATGCCTAAATAAACAAAAGGAAATGGAAAATGAAAAGAATTGGTCCACTGTGAAATTTCATTTCCTTTGTTCCATTCGCATTTGGCTGGATGTTCAGTCTGAAATTTGAAAGCCAGCGATATCGCACCAGCATAAGCGCGGGGATTAAAGCGTATTCCATCGTTACCGACATTGGCAATAGAACCCTGGTGTTTGCTACTTTTCTTTATCCAGATGCGCGACCCTGAGCCTCACCTGGGAGCGATAGCTGTTGGGATCCATGCTGTGTAAATTGAGCTTCTGATGGATCGCCCTGGGCGTCACACCTAAAGACTTCGCTACCTCGCTGACATTGCCGTGGAAACGGCTAAGTGCCTGCCTGAGAATGAGCGCCTCCACCTGCTCGCCCGCCCGCTGTTTCGCCTCCTTGAGCGACAGGTCAGCGGCCTGCACCGCGCTTGCCGGCGCATCGCTGCCGGTTTTTGGAAGCAGCAGCTCGGTCATAATCGGGCCAGGTGAGAACAGGAATGAGCGCTCCAGTATGTTCTCCAGTTCACGCACGTTGCCAGGCCAATCGTACTGCATCACCCGCGCGATTGCGGCCTCGCTTAATGCTTTGATAACTTTATTGTATTTCGCGGAGAGCTGGGCAAGGATGTGATTGACGAGCGGCAAAATATCCTCGCAGCGTTCGCGTAGCGGCGGGAGAAGAATGGGCACCACGTTGATCCGGTAATAGAGGTCCATCCGGAAAGCCCCCTCTGCAATGAACTTGTCCAAGCGCGTACCGGCTGCGGCAATCACCCGAACATTTGCGGACAGGCGCTGCTTCCCACCTACGCGTTCGAACTCGCCACCCTGCAGCACGCGCAGCAGGCGCGCCTGCGCAGCCAGCGGCAAGGAATCGATCTCGTCCAGAAACAAGCTTCCACCCTCGGCCTGTTCAAACAGACCGTGATGGACTTCGTAGGCGCCGGTAAACGCACCGCGTTCATGTCCGAATAGTGTGGTCTCGACTAAATTTTCGGGTATTGCGCCGCAGTTCACTGCGACGAAATTCCTGTTCCAGCGTTCACTCATGGCGTGGATGCGACGGGCAATGACCTCCTTGCCCACGCCGGTCTCGCCAGTAATCAGCACGGTCGCGGTGGTCGGTGCCACGACTTCGATTATCTCCAGTGCATTGAGCATGGCCGGGGACTTTGCCACAACGAAAGGCTTGTCGGCATCCTCGGGCTGGTTCGGGCTGGCACCGCACCAGACTTTCCCGTCGCGCCGTTCTCTAATGATCTGCGCTTTGACTGTAGCCCCCCGACCGCGGATGACACCCCGTTCCTGATGATATTCGTCTCCCTCGATGTCGGCGGCAATCTTGGGGTCGGTATAAATACGTGCCTCGCACATCCCGTTGCCCACCGCAATGCGTTTGTCCAGGATCACTTTTGCGTAACCGAAGTTACGTGCTGCAATCCCGCCGAAGACACTGGAGGTCATTTTGCACAGCTCCGGGGCCTGCATGACGGCTTCGCCGAAGGGGCAGCGCGTATTGACCACGCGCACCATGCCCGGCTCGCTTGATGCTCGGGAAAAATTTCCGCCGATCTTATTCTTGATCTCCACGATCATGTCCGCGTACTTGTCATGATCCAGGGGGCCGTCTTGCGCCAACTCCTGGCGGTACGCGGTCTCAAAGCAACCGCTCGCGGTGAGGCCGAGCTGTTCGATGTAATTGAGGCGATCATTCCCGTTGCCGCCCCCCATCTTTGCGCTGACCTCGACGCTCTGGGCGACAAAGGTTTGCAAAAACAGGATGGGATTCAGATGGGAAAAAAGCTTATCGGGCATAGTTGTTCTCCTCAAATCCGGCACCGCTCACACAAGTCGCCATAGCGGCGCACCGGCTATTTTCCAGACTACGCCAAAAAATTGATTGCGATCAAGAATGTTGGCTGTGCCCACATCCACACCCGGGTCCATGTACGTGTTTTTCCTGCCCCGGTTTCGGCTGCAGAGAGCGCATTGCCAGATCACGACCACGCGCCATGTTGCCATGCGTCGCAGGCGCCGAGAGGATCACTTTTTCGGCCGCACCAGCGCATATCGGGCAATCCGGGCTGGACGCGTTCATTGGATGACGCACTTCGAATTGCAGCTTGCATTGTGTACAAAAATAATCATAAGTTGGCATGTGGAACCCCAATTCTGTCGGTTAGCGCGTTTCTCGGAAACGCCAAGACGTGGGCACCTGTTACGCCAGGCGCCCACGTTTCCAGGTTGCTTCTAAGAGGACTAGCTCCAGCGCGCCGGTTGCTTCCCCTTGACGCCGAATTGGCTGGCAGTGACATCGGTTCTTGCCCGTTTTTCATGATCTCTGGTTGGAGCCCTCAGCCGCCGCGTCTCAACTTCCCAGACCCAGCCGCTGATGACCACATCCTTGGGAATGAGGGGGTGGTTTTTGAATGCCTCTATTGTCTTCATGCAGGTTTCATCTACATCGTCCATCATCCCGATCCACTTGGCGAACGCGCCTTTGCCCAGCTTCAGTTCAGGCAGCGTAGGGTCCATCGCGATATTGTCCGTATCGATTCCCTTGTCGCGTAACATCTTTTCCAGATCGGCCGCATTCGCAGACAGCATGCCGCATTGCGTATGCTGCACGATGACGATTTCCTCGGTGCCAAAGAAATGGCAAGTCAGCATCGCCGAACGGATTGCATCGTCGGTGACGATTCCTCCGGCATTGCGGAAGCAGTGCGCATCACCATGCCCGGCTGGTGTGTCTACGTGAATGCCGAGCGCTTCGTCTATCGGCAGGCGTTCGTCCATACAGGCAAGTACCCACAATTTTCGGTCGTTAGCTCCAGCCGGTCCATGACGGCGGCGTTTTTCCCATATGTCGTATGCAGCGACGTGCGCGGTCAGTTGCTCTTTGAGTGTTGTCATTTTCAGTCTCCTCGGTAAACGCTATTAAATTTAAAATCCCCGAGCGGTTTAACTTCTTCAGTAGCCGCCCAAAGGAATTGGTTACGGATCCTTCACCCGCACACCCGACTAAGCAAGCCTCATACCAAAAAATATATACTTAAAATACAATAGGTTATAGATTCAACCCCGACCTTCATCAATTTCAATTTCCCTTTTAAAATACGTTTATTGCACATAAGCTATTGAAAAATAATAAGAGTATTAAAATGAAGAAACGCTTCTTAGTGGGAAGAAACGCTGCTTGATAGGCTTGGGAGCAAAGGGCTCTACTATATGCGTGGCAGCCCGGCGCCAAACACCGCCCAATTTGCACCTTGAATTTCATCTTCGGAATGTGAGGCGAGATCCGCAAGGGCAAGCAGTGGTACTTTGGTATGAAGGCCCACATTGGTGCGGATGCCAACTCCGGGCTTGATGCACACCGTGCATGCGCGCCATCACCGCACACGTGCATGACGTGACGGAAGGCAACGACCTGTTGTGCACGGTCAGGCAATGTTTATCCATGAAGATAGACAGCGCATACGCGTCTTAGCTTATGTTCGAATGATGGCAAAGGGCCACTGGCCACCGATCTTTCTATCTCGATGCCCGCTTTCAATATCAACCAGCCATTGGCTATCCGGTTAATAGCTTAATGGGCACGAATCTGCCTATTATGGTGAGTTTGCGTTTGGAACCGAGGGCCAACTTTGCAGCGTTATAGGTGGTGGGTTTGGGGAGCAATACGCAAGCAATCCACCGGCAACGGCTGGCCGCGTCGAATCTGTCCCTGGGTGAAGTGGTTGAGGCGGTCTCTGGCACGCACCGGGCAGCCGCCGTTGGCATCGGCCAGTGTGCTGCGTGCCTGCGCCAGCTGGTTGATCTCACCCAATCGCTGCGTGGTCTGCGTCACGAAATAATCGAAGCGGGCAGGCACGCGTGTATCCAGCCGCACGGCAGTAGCGTAGAGCATCTGCGGTAACCAGCTGCGTCGCAGCACGGTGTCGGCGCGCGCCAGCAGACGAGTGGCGCGGCGCGCGGTAGCGTGTTCTACGGCAAAGTGCTGCGTTACCAGCACGCAGATTTCTACTTCGGCGCTGTTCAGCAATGCCTTCGGCGTGGTCAGCAGCTGCGGCCGGATATGCGCGTCCATCGCCCATTCGGCGCAGGCGTGGGTGAGCACCGGCACATTCAGCCACAGGTGTTCGTGTGCGGGCACAAAATGGTGGTGCGCGATGATGTCGACCAGCAGATGGCTGCAATAGCCCAGTGCCAGCGCACGGCTGGCGTCGTCCTCGGCGCTGTGCAGCATGCGCAGGGCGTCGTCCCAGTCGTGCGTGTTATTGAACGCCTGGGTGCCGACGTGCTTGCCGACGATCGCCAGATCCGGCAGGCAGGCACCGGCCAGGACTAATTTCGGGTAGCGCGCCGCCGCCCGACGCAAGGCTGGGTCGAGCAGCGGCACGCCCCACAGCAGCCATTGCGCGAAAAACACGTGAGTGTACAAACCCCAAGCCGAGGCGTCGCGCGATTGCAACAACAGCGGCAGCATCCACACCAGCAGGCGTAATGGCTTGTTCATGCTGGCAGCGTAGGCGGCGGATGCGACAGCGCGGTGAAGCTGGGGTGAAACTTTGATGAATCAGCACTGATATAATCCGGCGCTTACTCAACTTGTTACGGAATGCTCATGTCTGCTCTGATTTGCGGCTCGCTCGCCTACGATTCCATCATGGTGTTTCAGGACCATTTTAAAAACCACATCCTGCCGGAAAAAATCCACATCCTGAACGTGTCGTTTCTGGTACCGGAGTTGCGCCGCGAGTACGGCGGCTGCGCCGGTAACATTGCCTATAACCTCAAACTGCTGGGTGGCGACCCGCTCATCATGGCGGCCTGCGGCGACGATTTCGCACCGTATGCGGCGCGGCTGGACAATCTGGGCATCGCCCACACCCATATCCGCAACGTGCCCGGCAGCTTTACCGCGCAGGCCTTCATCACCACCGACCTGTCGGATAACCAGATCACCGCGTTCCACCCCGGCGCGATGAATTTTTCGCACCTGAACGAAGTGGGTGCGGCACAGGGCGTCAGCATTGGCATCGTTTCACCCGACGGCCGCGACGGCATGCTGCAGCACGCCGAGCAGTTTCACGCGGCGCAGATTCCGTTTATCTTCGACCCCGGTCAGGGCATGCCGATGTTCGACGGTGCCGATCTGCTGCATTTCGTCAAGTTGGCGGATTACGTGACGCTCAACGATTACGAAGCCGAGTTGCTGCAAAACCGCACGGAACAGACGCTGGATCAGCTCGCCGCCCAGGTGCGCGCGCTAATCGTCACCAAGGGCGAGCAGGGCTCCAGCATCTACGCTGACGGTCAGGTTATCGACATTCCGTGCGCCAAACCAACCGCCGTGGTGGATCCCACCGGCTGCGGCGACGCTTACCGCGCCGGGCTGCTGTATGGCATCGAAGCCGGCCTGGATTGGGCCAGTACCGGCCGCCTTGCCAGCCTGATGGGCGCGCTCAAGATCGCTCAACGCGGCGCGCAGAACCACACCCAGAGCCGTGCCGAAATCGATTTGTTATTCAAGGCGCAATTTGGCTATGATTTGCAGTGATGCAGGCGTTGAACCAAGCCTTGCCGCAACGGTCCTTTGACATGAATTCCTCATCTTGTTCAGACAGGAGCCGCATCATGAATGTACTCAAACCCTTGCTATTCGGTCTGACGCTCGCCCTCGGCCTGGGCGGTTGCGCAGGTGGACTCGGCAGCTCGGATTACAGCCGCGGCCAAGCGCGTAGCGTGCAGGAAGTGCAAACCGGCGTCGTCACCGACGTACGCCTGGTTAAAATCGAAGGCACCAAAACCCCGATCGGCACTGGCGCAGGGGCCGTCGTCGGCGGCGTGGCGGGAAGCACACTCGGCAGCGGCAAAGGCAGCGTCGTCGGCGCCGTCGTGGGTGCCGTGGCCGGTGGCCTGGCAGGCTCCGCCATCGAAGAAGGCGCCACGCGACAAAAAGGTCTGGAAATTACCGTGCGCCTCAATTCCGGCCGCACCATCGCCGTTACGCAAGCTGCCGACGAAGATATCCGGGTCGGCGACCGGGTGCGCGTGTTAAGCGGCGGCGGCACAACGCGTGTGACGCGCTAAAGCACACCGATCTGCGCCGCTCAACAACCCGGTTCGCCGGTTTTTTGTTGTACGCCGTCATCAAATTTT
>DMQT01000117.1 GCA_003455595.1 Betaproteobacteria bacterium | reverse complement strand
AACTGCACCATCTCCGGTCACGCCTCGGGCAACGTCTCGACCCATGGCCCAGAAGGCAATTGCGCCATCGGCCTGAGCCATGACTATTGGAAAAATCACACGAACGCGGGTGACTGGCCAGCGCCATTTGCACCTACTCAGCTGTTCAAATATGCGGGTGCCACGGGTTCGCTGAATGATGCGCCTGGCGTGACAACCGGAAAAACCATGCTGCAAGTGCTCAATCTGGGCGGCGGCGGCATGACTGCACTGGCGCGCGAAGTAGTCTGTGCGTTACTGAATGCACAACAATTTGCACCCAACTTCCCACTCAGCATGACCCAGATCAGACAAATCTGGGATGAAGTGGTGAACACCGGACAGTATCAGGTCAATGCCAGCGTGTCGTGGTCTGTCGATGACGTTAAAAACTATCTGGAAAGCCTGCACGCCTGAGCGCGAATCCCGCTGTGTGGCACCTCACCACTGACATCCTGCTCTACGTGCCAGAATTGGATGGCCAGGCGGTTATCTACCAGATCGCATCAGGCGATACGCATCTGGTCAGCGCACTGGCGGGTCAGGTCATGCTGCATCTGCAATCCGCTGCCGCGACCACCGACACGCTGCACCAACACATCGTTAACTGCGCACCGGGTCAGGACACCGTGGAATTGCAGCAGACGCTGAAAGCCACCTTGGGCGACCTGCAACAGCTAGATCTGATTACCGACACCGACGTTTGAATATTGCCGATTACACCCTGCCCGAACTGCGCCGTGCAATGGCACACAACGGGGTACATTTACAAACCGGGATATTTTCTGCCTGCGTGCGCAGCACCATTCCGCTGGTGGCCGAAGGTATCCATCAGCTCTATGCCGACGCGCCCGTGCTGCCCGCCGAGCAGTTTGCCGATTTCCACGTCACACTGTCGCGTCCGGCCAATATCAGACGCTGGTTCAAACCCCAGGTGGTATTCCGTTTTGACGGGTTTTCTCCCTTCAAACCGCTACCAGTTGATCAAGCCTTTGCGCTGTTCGAATGGGGGCTCAACTGGTGCATCTCCAGCCACGCGCATCAATACCTGATGATTCATGCGGCAGCCATCGAAAAGCATGGCCGGGTAGCGATCCTGCCCGCGCCGCCCGGCTCGGGCAAAAGCACGCTCACTGCCGGACTGATTCAGCGCGGCTGGCGGCTGTTGTCGGATGAGCTCACATTGATAGGCGCTGATGGACTCATACAAGGTATTGCGCGCCCGGTCAGCCTGAAAAACCAGTCCATCGACGTGATCCGGCAATTTGCGCCGGATACGACGCTGGGTCGCGTCGTCAAGGACACGATCAAAGGAACAGTGGCGCACCTGCGCGCACCCACCGACAGCGTCACCCGGGTATTGGAATCTGCGCTGCCGGGTTGGGTCATCTTTCCAAAATATCAGACAAATACCCCAGCCACGCTGCACCCCATGCAACGCAGCGACGCCTTCATGGGGCTGGCGCAAAACGCTTTCAATTACAGCCTGCTGGCAGCGGATGGCTTTCAACGCTTGTGCGCGCTAATGGATGCCAGCACTGCCTATCGATTTGAATACAGCAACCTGGACGAAGCCGCCCAGATTTTTGATGCGCTGGCTGAGCGACGCAATGCAGACAGCTGATTGCGCGATAACGCGTGCGCTGCGTGAACCTGAGTGGCTAACCCATGCCAGCGGCGCTGAGTGGGACGCCGTAATCCGCCAAGGCCGACGCGCCAGCCTGCTGGCGCGCTTGCATTACGCGCTTCAGGCGCGCTCGTGCCTGACGAACCTGCCCGCCGCACCACGCGTACACCTCGATGCGGCACGCGTCATTGCCGACAAACAGGCGATCGCGGTGCGTTGGGAGGTTGGCAAAATTCTAACGGCAATTGCCCAGTGCGAGGCACCGCTGATTCTGCTCAAAGGTGCGGCCTATCACATGGCGGGGCTGACGGCGGGGCGTGGCCGGGTGTTTTCCGACATTGACATCCTGGTGCCCAAGCCGCGTATCAATCACGTTGAAGCCGCGCTCATGCAGCACGGCTGGGTCGCCACCCAGCACGACGCCTACGACCAGCGCTATTACCGCACCTGGATGCACGAAATTCCGCCGTTGCGGCACATCCGGCGCCAGTCGGTGATCGACGTGCACCATGCCATCCTGCCGGAAACCGCGCGCCTCAAGCCCGACCCGGCATTGTTGCTGGCGGCGGCGCAACCGATACCCGACGCACCCGGCTTGTTCACCCTGGCACCCGCCGACATGGTGCTGCACTCGGCCAGTCATTTATTTTGCGGTGAGTTCGAACACGGCTTACGCGACTTGTCCGATATCGACCTATTGTTGCGTGAATTCTCGGCTCAGTCCGGATTTTGGGAGGGACTGGTGCCGCGCGCGCACCAGCTTGATCTGTCACGGCCGCTGTACTATGCATTAAGGTTGGCAGCGCAGTTGTTCGCCACGCCCATTCCTGCCGACGTGCTGCATGCGATTGCACCCTGCCGCCCGTCTGCGCCGCACGCCGCCTTGATGCACAGCCTGCTACAGCGCGCGCTGGCACCGGATCACCCCAGTTGCCGCGGCCCATTCAGCCCGCTGGCACTGGGGCTGCTATATGCACGCGCGCACTGGTTGCGCATGCCGCCGCACCTGCTGGCGTACCACCTCGCGCACAAGGCGCTGCTTCCGCCTAAACAACCCGGCTGAATCAGCGTGCGCAGCGCAATTGCGTACGCAAATGCTCGATTTCATCGAGCAAGTCCAGCATCAGCGCCAGCGCTTCGAAATTGGCGCCGAGTTCATGCTGCAAGCGCCAGGCACGCTGCGCCCGGGCGAGGTCTGCCGCGTCAAAACGCAACGCAACCCGCGCCTCACCCGTCGGCAGCAAAATCTCCTCCTGCACCAGACGGTAAATCCAGTCCGGCTCAGTACCGCAACTCCACGCCAATTGTTCGAGCGTGAGCGTAAACCCCGCTTCAACCGGCACTACGCTATCGTCAGTCTGTGCCATTTACACCCCCAAAACCCGGCGTGGATTGAATGCAAGCTGCTGCGCCATGGTCTGATAAAGCTGTCGTGCCACCTCGGTATCGGCGGGCGGCAACACCACTTCCAGCGTCAAGTACACATCGCCGGGCGGATTGCCCGCCAAACCGCGCCCCTTCAAGCGCAACTTGCGTCCGCTTTGCGAATTGGGCGGTATTTTGACTTCCACCGCGCCCTCCGGCGTCGGCGCTTTCACACCCGCCCCCAGTGCCGCTTCCCACGGCGTGACCGGCAGCTTGATGTAGAGATCCTTACCGTCGAGTCGATAGTAGGCGTGGGGATTGAATTGCACTTCCAGATACAAATCGCCATGCGCACCGCCGACCCCCGGCGCGCCCTGACCGGCTAGGCGTATCTGCTGGCCTTCCCGCACGCCCTTGGGAATCTGCACATTCAGGCTGCGATCACGGTAAGCGAGATGGCCACCGCTATCGAGTTCGGGTACGCGTAAACTGATACTGCGTGCGCCGCCACGAAACGCGTCTTCGAGATCAAGCATGATTTTGGCGTGATGATCCTGGCCGCGCGCCTTGAAACCGGCCCGGCCGCTTGGCTGTGCCTGCCGCGCGCCAAACAGATCGGCGAAAAAGTCGCTGAAATCACGTGCGCCTTGATTGCCTGCACCGCTAAATTCGAACCCCGCGCCCCAGTCCGGCGGCGGTTTGAATTCCTGACCGGCCTTCCAGTCTTTGCCGAGCTGGTCGTAAGCGGCGCGCTTCTCGGCGTCTTGCAG
>DMQT01000096.1:7869-8807 GCA_003455595.1 Betaproteobacteria bacterium | reverse complement strand
TTCAGCGCAAAAAAATGTAAGCGATTTTGCATTGTGGCAAATGGGTTTTCGCCCGTTTTACCTGCTGGCGAGCCTGTTCAGCGCCTTGAGTGTGCTGCTTTGGGCCGCGCAGTTTTCGGGCTATCTTCCTGCCGCGTACCTGCAGGGATCGGTATGGCATGGTCATGAGATGCTGTTCGGATACACGACGGCGGTCATCGCGGGTTTTCTGTTGACTGCCGTGCGTGCCTGGGCCAGCCAGCCGACCGCCAGCGGCGCGCCGTTGATGGCCTTGGCGGCCTTATGGATTAGCGGCAGGGTGTTAGTGCTGACGCCTTTTGTCATGACTGCCGCCTTGATCAATGCCGCTTTTCCTGTTGCCGTCGCGTGGGCGATTGGCATCCCGTTGTTTCGAGCGCGGAATGTCCGCAATTATTTTTTTGTGGGATTGCTGGTGTTGATGGGTGTGCTCGTTCTTGCAGTGCATCTGGCGCTACAGGGATACCTCGAATGGCCGCCACATTTAGGTTTGCAACTTGCGCTGGATGTGGTGCTGTTCATCATGGTGGTGGTGGGCGGCCGTGTGATTCCGATGTTTACCAACAATGGCGTACCGGGTACCAAGGCAGCACGCCATCCCTTAGTGGAAAAATGTGCGCTCGGCTCGGTGCTATGCCTATTCTTGGCAGATTTGCTGCAATTGCCTCACATGGTCATCGCCCTGATTGCGCTGCTTAGCGCGCTGGCGCATGGGGTGCGTCTGTGGTTGTGGAAACCGTGGCGCACGCTGGCTGCGCCACTGGTGTGGATACTTCATGCCGCCTACCTTTGGATCGTGGTGCATCTGGTAATGCGTGGTTTAAATGGGCTAGAACTCCTGATTGGATCCTATGCAACCCATGCATTGACTGTCGGTGCGATTGGCGGATTAACCTTAGGCATGATGACGCGCACTGCGC
>DMQT01000096.1:0-7814 GCA_003455595.1 Betaproteobacteria bacterium | reverse complement strand
GCCATACGGGACGTCCTTTGATCGCAGACAGTGCTGAAATAGCGATATTTTTGCTGATTCAGCTCGCCGCCGTTGTGCGCGTTTTTGGCGGCATCGTGTCGCCTGATCTCTATAAGGCGAGCGTTCAGCTATCGGCGCTGTTGTGGGCTGGAGCGTTTGGTTTGTATGCGTTACGCTATTGGCCGGTGCTCACGCGTCCCCGCCTGGATGGAAAACCCGGGTAAAACCAGTTTTTTACAGGGGTCATTATGGCTACTCATCATGCGTCATCCGGAGAGATCGTCAATCTTCAGCCATTGGGCGCGCCGCTCAACGACACTCAGTCAACCACACTCTTGTACGACGAGCAACTCAGGGTCATGCGACTCGTTCTCCCCGCAGGCAAGGAACTGGCTGGAGTCCATAATCAAGTGCAACACTACCCTATCCACTCAAGAACGGGGGTTATTGCACATGGGAAAGCGGTACAGTCATTTGAGTTTAGAAGAGCGGGCTTGCCTCATGCTGCGGTTGCGTGATGGTTTCAGTTCGCGGGCCATTGCCCGCGAACTGAAACGCTCGCCTGCGAGTATCACGCGCGAAATCGCCAAGCATCGTCATCTGGCCGGGTGTGCAACGCGGCCCTATGAATCGGGCCGAGCCGGCATGCGTGCCCACATGGCGCGGTTTCAGCGACGACGGCAGCGCAAGCTCGCCCCAACCGGGCCGCTGTTCGCCGAGGTGCGCGACAAGCTCAGGATCGGCTGGTCTCCCGACCAGATTTCCGGTTATCTGAAGCTTACCCATCCTGACTGCTATGCTTGCAATGTGAGCCACGAAACGATTTACACCGCCTTGTATTCCATGCCTCGCGGCGAACTGCGCCGCGAGTTGATCGTTTGTCTGCGTCAGGGGCATGTCAATCGCTGGCCGCGTTCACGTGGTGCCAATCGCAAGCAGGCAGGTTTCATCAGTGACGACGTTTTGATTCATGTTCGACCACCAGAGGTCGATGATCGCCAGGTGCCCGGCCACTGGGAAGGCGATTTCATCAAGGGCGCGGCTAATCGCTCTGCCGTCGGTACCCTCGTCGAACGTTCGAGCCGCTTTGTCCTGTTGGCCCAGATGGACGATTGCACTTCGCTTGCCGCTCTGCACGGCTTTACTCGGTTGCTGCAGACGGTCGCCCCGGCCATGCGCAAGACGATGACTTACGACCGTGGCAGTGAAATGGCTCGCCATCGCGATCTGGCCGCCACCAATGGTATCCAGGTCTATTTCGCCGATCCCCACAGCCCGTGGCAACGCGGCAGCAATGAAAATGCTAACGGCCTGATTCGCGAGTATCTACCCAAAGGCTCCGATCTGTCCGCTACCTCACAAGACGAACTCAACGCCATCGCTAATCGCCTCAATGTACGCCCGCGACGCATCCTCGGCTATCAAACGCCCAGGGAGGTGTTCACCAAACGTCTAGCAGATGAACAACTTAACTCCAGTGTTGCGCTTCAAACTTGACACCAGCGTCTTAGTCCGCGAACTACCTGCCGAGAAACTTCACGATGGCATCGTGGAGCTCCTTGCTGCGCGGTACCGCGCCCGACATCCAGTAGACACCATGGATCAATCCGTCAAAGCGAATGGCTTGCGTATCGACGCCAGCGGCGGCCAGCTGTTTTCCGTATGCTTCGCCTTCATCGCGGGCAACTTCGTACTCTGTGCTGAGAACCAGTGCCGGCGGTAAACCGGCCAGCGAGGCGGCCTTGGACGGTGAAGCCAGCGGATTTTGCGCATCCTCGGGCGAAGCAAGGTAATGGGCCCAGAACCAATCCAGCCCGGCGGCGGTGATCAGGTAGCCGTCCTTGAATTCGGCACGCGATGGCAGTTTCGCCGTCGAATCGATCACCGGGTAAATAAGAATCTGCGCGCGAATGTCCGGCCCGTTTTCGTCCCTGGCCCGCAAGGCTGTCACTGCGGCAAGGTTGCCGCCGGCACTGTCGCCCATGACAACGATCCGCGATCCGTCGCCGCCGTATTGCTGGATGTTCTTCGCCACCCACTTGAGCGCGGCGAAAGCGTCATCGGTCGCCGCCGGAAACTTGTGTTCCGGGGCAAGGCGGTAGGTGGCCGCGACCACGATGACTCCTGCATCGTCCGCCAGCGCGCGGCAGGGCTCATCAACAACAGACAATCCGCCGGCGACAAACCCGCCGCCGTGGAAGTAGACGACCACCGGCAGGGGCGCCGGGGCTTGCGGGATATATATCCTGAGGTCCTGGTTGCCGCCGGGGCCCGGGTACACGGTATTGACAACACGAGCCACCTCCTGTGGCGTCGCCTGGAGTCCGGTGAAGGACGCGACAGCGCCGCGCACTTCCTCCACGCTCATCTGTTCAAACGACTTGAACCCCTGCGCGTTCAGGGCATCAATAAGACTCTTGGCTGCTGCATCTATGGGCATGTAATTCTCCTTGTGCAGACTTGCGCTCTGCAGCTGAAAATGAGTAGCCTGGGTATAAGATCAGGTCGCGGCGATAGCTACTTTCGTGACGGCGCGGCCGAGCGAGAATCCCTCGTAACCCTTGGCTTCGACGTCGGCGCAGATCTTGCGGTAGGCATGCGCACCGCCGAGATAGCCCATGAAAACACGCGGCTTGCCCGGGATGTTCGCGCCCATATACCACGAGTCCGTGTCCGGAAACAAGGTCGCCTGAGACAGTTCGTTGACGTGCGCCACCCATTTGGTTTCGGCCTCAAGTGTCGGCTCGATAGTGTCGAAATCGTGATCACGCATGTACTGGATCACATTGGTCGCGAAGTCGACGTGGTCCTCAATGGCCAGCGGGTTGTTATAAAGCAGTATTGCGCTCTGCGGACCGGTAATCATGAACAGGTTCGGAAAACCGTGGGCGGAGATTCCGAGGTAGGTGTGCGGGCCGTCCGCCCACTTATCCTTGAGCTTTAGCCCATTGCGTCCGACGATGCCCATTTGCAGCAGAGGACCGGTCATGGCGTCGAATCCTATCGCCAGCACGATAACATCAAGCTTGTACTCGCCGGACGTCGTCCGGACACCGGTCTCGGTGATCGCATCGATAGGCGAGTTTTTGACGTCGACCAGAGCCACATTCTTGCGGTTGTAGGTTTCGTAGTAATTCGTCTCAAGCGGCGGACGCTTGGTGCCGTACGGATGATCCTTGGGGGCCAGCAGTTCCGCGACGGCTGGATCGTTGACCCGCTCTCGGATCCTTTCGCGAATATACTCAGCAACTGTTTCGTTGGCTTCTTTGTTGAACAGAAGGTCCGCAAAGCTATCAAAAGCCAACCGGAAGCCGCCTTGTGTGTAACACTCATCATAGACACGCCGTCGCTCCTCGGCCGAGACCACCAACGCCGAAGGTTGCGCTTGATCGTAAGGTACGCCAAGGAAGGAGTTGCGCGATTTGGTCCGGATTTCCGCATAATGGGCCTTGATCTGCCGGTCAATGTCGGGATCCGTGGGAGCATTGGCGTTGGGCGTGGCATAGTTCGGGGTGCGCTGAAACACGGTGAGGTGGGCCGCCTCTTTGGCGATCTCGGTGATGGCCTGAATACCGCTCGCTCCCGTGCCAATGATGCCGACCCGCTTGCCGGTGAAGTCGACTCTCTCGTGTGGCCATTTGCTAGTCAGGTAAACCTCGCCCTTGAAGTTTTCGACGCCCTTGAACTCCGGCACCTTCGGCACGGACACGTTGCCGGCACCTGAAATCAGATACTTTGCCCGTGCGATGGATCCGTCCTCGGTTCCGACCTTCCACAATTTGTTGTTGTCGTCCCACACGAGTGAAGTAACCCGGGTGTTGAAATGGATGTCCCTGCGCAGATCGAACCGGTCGGCGACGTGGTTCAGGTAACGCAGGATCTCCGGTTGTGCGGAAAAACGCTCACTCCACGTCCACTCCTGTTGTAGTTCTGGAGAGAAAGAATATGAGTAATGAATGCTCTCGATGTCGCACCGTGCGCCCGGATAGCGGTTCCAGTACCACGTACCGCCGACATCAGAGGCGGCATCAAAGGCGCGGACGGACAGCCCCATCTGGTCACGTAATCGATGCAGCGCATAGAGTCCGGCGAATCCCGCGCCGATAATGATTGCATCAAATTCTTCAATCTTCCCCGGGCTGGTAACCGTGGAACCTGTCTTCGCATCCAGCATCAGGTTCTCCCGCCCTGAACCCAGGGCAAATATATTTGCCGTTGCATTTTCTTTCACGACCGCTCCTTCTTTAACCATGCTAGGAAAGATTTTCATGTTACCAGTTTTTCCTTATTCTGAGCGCTAATCCGATCTTGTGTGACTGATTAGGCGACCTGCGCTCTGCGGCTGAAAATAAGCGGCCTGTGGCGGATGAGCCTAGGCCGCCGTGGTGGCCACAAGCTTCGCTGCGGTGCGGCCGAGCGAGAATCCCTCGTAATCCTTGGCTTCGACATCGGCGCAGATCTTGCGGTAGGCAGACGCGCCGCCAAGATAAAGCATGCAGACGCGCGGCTTGCCCGGGATGTTCGCGCCCATGTACCACGAGTCCGTGGCGACAAGTCGTAGGCATGCTTTCCCCACGCGGTTTCAGCCTCAAGTGTCGGCTCGATGGTGTCAAGACCGTGGCCACGCAGATACTTGATTGCATCGGTCGCGAAATCGACATGATCCTCAATGGCCAGCGGCATGTTGTAGAGACGGATAGGCTTTTCAACCACATGAGGCAAAGTACGCACCTTGGGTCAGCCCTCGATCAACGTAAAAACCCTCACCTTCCCCGCAGCAAAGCCCTGCCCAGCAGGTTCACCCCTAAAAAGCCCTGGCACCGGGTACGCTAGTCGCAGGGCTACCCTGCAGCGAGTCTGAATCGCCGCTTGTGCCCCCTCACCAATTGACGCGCTGATCCACCTCGTAGTCGGGTGCCGGTTGCGCCACCAGATCCCAGTCCGGCTCGACTTCGACACCCTCGCCCACCTGAACGTCACAGTCATCCCACAGCGGTGGCCCGCGTGCTGGGGCTATGCGCGGGGGCTCGGACTCCACGCCGATGTGGTCCAGGATCTTCCTGATCTGGGTGCCCTCGGTGATGAACGCAATCAGGCGCATCTGTCCACCGCACACAGGGCACAGCAGCGGAAAAACCTCGTAGATGCGGGCGATCAAAACCGCCCACAGGTAGTGCGCCGGTGAGCGCTTGGGCGGATCGGGCTGGGCTGGCTGTGGCAACTGGGTACCACCGCCGAGCGCATTGCCATCAGGCACCACCCCAGGCGCGCCCTCGCTCGTGTCGACTTGCCCGGTCTGCACCGAGGCTTGTTGCGCCGGTGCTGCCATGGCCGTCACGCTTGCCCTCAGTGGCGAGTTCGGTGCCAGCACACCAAAGTAGCGATGCCGATGCGTGCGTGGTGGTGGCACCAGGGCGGCGATGCGGCCGATCAGCTCCAGTGGCGTGAGCACCAACTCGGCCACTTTGCCGCCAACCGGTTCGCTGTGCTGTTTGGCGCAGCGGTACACCAGCTCAGCGCCTTGTTTGTGCAGCCGGTCCATGGCAAAGGGTGGGCGGGCGCAGTAGCGCAGCAAGCGCTCCAGAGCAGCGCGGTCGTGTGCCTCGATGCACACGCCGGCATCGACCGAGAAGCCGCTGTGCTGGTAGGCCAGCATCTCTTTGGCATCACAACTCTCAAGCAGGCCCCGGCCCACGAAGGCGCGCAGGATACGCCTGCGCAAATCAGCTTGCACCTGGGCCACGGCAGTCTCATCAATCCCAGAGACCGGGTGAAAACGAAGTTTCGGCGCGCCATAAATCACGCCAGGCGCTGTAGCTGTGGCATCGGCCTCGCCTTGCTCCACCTCAAACACCCCGTCAACCACGCAGACGTGGAAGTGCACATGCTGGTTCAGGCTGGAGCCAAACCGGTGGATGAAAGCCACTGCGCCGATGTGCCGGGCTGCTTTATCGACCTGCGCGGCACCAGGGCAGTGTTGGTGCAGGCTCTGCTCAATGACCCGTAAAAGACATGCAGCACCATGCCCAGCACAGTCCCATCGCGCTGCATGAAGTAGCGCAGCCGTTTGGGTATCGACAGCCGATTACGATGCACTGCCTCAAAGGTGCGATTGATGTCACTGCCCATGGCAGTTGCAAGACCATGCGCACCGGCGACTTCATGTATCTGGCGGGCAAGGTGCCGCATATGCTGCGGGCAACAAAGGATGCGTCTGTACTCGTGACTATCATCTTACAGAAACTGTCAACGTAATGGCAATCTCAGGGTAATCTCAAGCCCAGTGTCAGGTTGATTTTCGAGAACTCCGAATGGGAAATTTCAGACACGCTGCGGCTATGCCGGTGTTTTCATAAATGCGTATGGGTGCTATGGCAGAATCAAAAAAGCGAAGACCTATGTTTTTTAACCTACTGCAGATCCAGATGCCGGTGGGCGCGTTAACGTCCATTACTCATCGGGTCACAGGCATTTTGCTTGCGTTCAGCATTCCCTTCAGTGTTTACGTGCTTGATTTATCGCTGCAAAACCCGCAAGGCTATGCACAAGTGATTGCCTGGTTCAACCAATCTTCTTTCAGGGTGGCAACGATCATTCTGATTTGGGCACTGACGCATCATTTATTGGCCGGAATTCGTCATCTATTGAACGACGTCGACGTCGGTTCGCAGTTGCCTGCTGCACGTCGTAGCGCCTGGATCGTGAATCTCGGCAGCGTGGTCGTGGCGCTGCTCGCAACTGGAGTATTTCTGTGAGAAGGACGGTCACAGGGTTGCGCGCATGGCTGTTGCAGCGAATCAGTGCGATTTACATGCTCTTGTTCATCATTTTTTTTCTGACTCATTTCCTTGTCGAATCGCCAGATTCCTATCAGGCTTGGCATGGCTGGATGATGAGCTCCGGTGTCAGCATCGCTACCGCTACCTTTTTTGCCGCACTGTTGTTGCATGTCTGGGTGGGTGTCCGGGATGTGCTGATGGACTATATTCATCCGCTTGCCTTGCGCGTTTCCGCGCTGACGTTGCTGGGTATCGGCCTGGTGGCGATTACGGCATGGGTCATGCGAATTTTATTGATGGAGCACAGCTAAAGCGCACACTCGGTGCAGGATGCGCATCAGGAGACCGCAATGAAACTGTCGATTTTTCGCTTCAATCCAGAACAGGATGAGAAGCCGTATATGCAGGATTACGAAATTGAGCTGGAGACAACCGATCAGATGTTGTTGGATGTCATTGTGCGTCTCAAGGTTCAGGACGATACACTCACCTTCAGGAGATCTTGCCGTGAAGGCGTGTGCGGCTCTGACGCGATGAACATCAACGGCCGCAACGGGCTGGCATGCATCACCCCGGTGAGGGCGTTAAAGGAACCCATCAAGTTGCGCCCCTTGCCGAGCTTCCCGGTCATTCGCGACCTGGTGGTTGATATGACGCAGTTCTTTAAACAGTATCACTCGATCAAACCTTACCTGATCAACAATGAGCCCGCGCCAGAAAAGGAACGTTTGCAGTCGCCAGAAGACCGCGAGAAGCTGAATGGTTTATACGAGTGCATTCTGTGCGGATGTTGCACCAGCCAATGCCCTTCGTCATGGTGGAATCCAGATAAGTTCGTCGGCCCGGCCGGTCTTTTGCAGGCGTATCGCTTCATTATTGACAGCCGGGATCAAGCTACACAGGAACGACTGGATGACTTGAACGACCCTTACCGGCTGTTCCGCTGCCGTACGATCATGAACTGTACCGAGGTATGCCCCAAGGGCCTAGCTCCCTCTCGGGCGATCGAGAAAATCAGGTTGATGATGATTAAGG
>DMQT01000261.1:5423-9515 GCA_003455595.1 Betaproteobacteria bacterium | reverse complement strand
TCGGCGTGGACGACGTGCGCAAGACCAAGCAGGCACTGGGCTGGCCGACCGAGCCGGACTTCCTGATACCGGAAGCGGCGCTGGCACATTTCCGCGAGGCAGTGACACGTGGCGCGCAGCACGAGGCGGCCTGGAACGCGTCGCTGAGCGCTTACGCCAAGGCGTTTCCGGATCTGGCCGAAGAACTTCAGCACCGCCTGCGCGACGCACTGCCGCCGGGCTGGGATGCGGACATCCCGGTATTTGAAGCCGATGCCAAGGGTCTTGCTACGCGCGACGCATCCGGCAAGGTGATGAACGCCATTGCGCCCAGACTGCCCGCGCTGAGCGGCGGCTCGGCCGACCTCGACCCGTCAACCAAAACGGCCTTGAAAGGCCTGGGCGATTTCAATCCCACGCCTGCGAACAACACTGACGAACAGGGCTCGGATGGCGGCGGCTGGAATTATGTCGGACGCAATCTGCACTTTGGCGTGCGCGAACATGCGATGGGCGCCATCGTCAACGGCCTCGCCGCGCACGGCGGCTTTATTCCGTATGGCTCGACTTTCCTGATCTTCTCCGACTACATGCGCCCGTCGATCCGGCTGGCCGCGCTGATGGGATTGCATGTCGTGTACGTGTTCACGCACGACAGCATCGCCGTCGGCGAAGACGGCCCCACCCATCAACCGGTGGAACAACTGGTCAGCCTGCGTGCAATTCCGAACCTGATCGTGATCCGCCCCGGCGACGCCAACGAAACCGCGGTCGCCTGGCGCGTCGCGCTGGAAACGCGCGACCGGCCGGTGATACTGGCGTTGACCCGGCAGGACGTCCCCACGCTCGATCGCAGCCGCTACGCCGCAGCGGATGGATTGCGCCGTGGCGCCTATGTGTTGAGCGATGCGCCGAACGGCGAGCCCGAGCTGATCCTGCTCGCCAGCGGCTCCGAAGTCGGCCTGATCGTCGCGGCAGCGGAGCAGCTCCAGGCACAGGGCATCGCCGTGCGCTGCGTGTCGATGCCGAGCTGGGAGCTGTTCGAGGCCTTGCCGCAAGCCGAACGCGATGCGGTGCTGCCGCCCACAGTCGGCGCGCGGCTCGCGGTCGAACTGGGCGTGGCGCAAGGCTGGGAACGTTATATCGGTGCACGGGGCGACATGCTCAGCGTGGCACGCTTCGGTGCTTCTGCGCCGACCGCGGTCATGCTGCGCGAATATGGCTTTACGGTGGACAACGTCTGCGCGCGGGCCAGGGCACTGCTGGCGGCAGCGCGTGAGATACAATAACAGGGATATCGAAAATGATCGCCTCTTAAGTGCTGGAGACGTGTGTTCGATGTCGCACAGAGCGTTGCTTATTTTCCACGTATATTTTAGCCAGCTAACTTTGTTAGTTTCAGACCGATAGAAACGGGACAGTCATGCAACCAAAAACAATACCCAACACCTTGGCCGGTAAGCCGCTCTACGGATCTCTGCCTGGCAGCGGGTTCAGAATGCAGTGTCTTGGGTCTGCCCTCGTATTTGCGCTTATCACACCAGGCGTTGGTTATGCTTGGGACGTCGAGGCGAACAAAAGTGAACGCATCACTGCCACGCCGAATCCTGAATTGCAAAGCATGCTCTCGCTGCACACCCCATACGTGCTTGCGCATAATTTTGTTAACGCGACGGACGCGTCTCCCCAGGCCGCAACTGCGGTCGCAGACACCCATGCCAGTCAACCAATTCGATTCGGAGAAAGCGCGGACGGCAAGGACTATCTGCTCCCGGCCGAGGAAATCGTCGGCTTCAACTTCCTGCTCAATCGGTTCAATTACCACTTCATTGACAAGCAGGTGTACGGCACCACCCTGCAATCGGTGCGGGATAATCTGCACAACAAGTGGATTGTCGACACCGATCCGTTTGCCGTGAACCAGTTCATGCATCCGTATCAAGGCTCGGTTTACTTCGGGCTCGCGCGCTCGACCGGCCTCGACTACTGGGAATCGCTGGGGTATACCTTCGGCGGCAGCTTGCTCTGGGAGATCGCGGGTGAGACGGGCGCGCCCTCCATCAACGATTTGGTGACCACTGGCTTCGGCGGATCTTTCCTCGGCGAACCCCTGTTCCGCATGGCGAGCCTGTTGCTTGAACGCGGCGGCAAAAAACCCGGTATCTGGCGCGAAATAGGCGCAGCAGCGATCTCGCCGTCGCTGGGATTCACCCGGCTCGCCTACGGTGACCGGTTCCGCAGCGTGTTTGATAGCCACGACCCGGCGACCTATACCTATGTGCGCCTCGGCTGGAACAAGGTCGACAACCTGTTTGATGCGGCCGTGTCGCAAAATGTAAAACGCAATGCCGCGACCATGGACTATCACATGTCCTACGGCTTGCCCGGCAAGGACGGCTATACCTATACGCGGCCTTTCGATTACTTCGATTTCGAATTTACCGCCACCACCGCCAATGTATTCGAGAACATCATGAGCCGGGGTCTGCTGGTCGGCAAGGATTATGCGGCGGGTGATAACTATCGCGGCGTGTGGGGCCTCTATGGCAGCTACGATTACATATCGCCCCAGGTATTTCGCGTCTCGAGCACAGCGGTTTCGCTCGGGACGACCGGTCAGTGGTGGCTTTCGAAAACGGTGGCGCTTCAGGGTACCGCACTCGTCGGTGTGGGCTACGGGGCGGCCGGCACCATCCACGGTTCGGGTGAGCGCAATTACCATTACGGCGCCACGCCGCAGGCGCTGCTTGCGCTGCGCATGATGTTCGGCGAGACTGCCAACCTCGACTTAACGGCGCGCTCGTACTATGTCAGTGATGTCGCCTCCACCGAGAATCGGGGAACCGAGCGTATTTTTCGCGGGGATGCTGCGTTCACCGTGCGCGTTCACGGCCCCCACGCCGTCACGCTCAAGTACAACGCCTCGCGACGCGATGCGCGCTATCCCGACCTTGCCAATACCCACCAGACCGTGAATACCCTCAGCCTGCTCTACACGTATTCCTTCGGCGATACCAGGTTCGGCGCGGTCGAATGGCGTCCCGCTGACGGAGGCTGAATGGCTCAGCCCGCCCTTCGACGCAACGCTAGCCGGCGAGTTCGTGCGTTGCGCGGCCCGTTGTCTCAAGCGCTATCCTGAAAGCGGATGCACATTGATAACGTCCCGTGAGTTTTTCCAGGTGAGGCAGGCTGCTCCGATGAATTCAATCAAGGATCCCGCGCCATGAAACAAGACAAGCATTTCTCGATGATCCGCGGCTTCCATCTCGCGGACTGGTTTACGTTGGGGAATGCGGCCTGCGGCGTCGGTGCGCTGTTCTCCGTGATGAGCTATTTGCAGACCCCGGATGTGCTGCACCTGTTTTTTGCCTGCGCCCTGGTTGCACTGGCCTTTGTATTCGATATTTTCGATGGCAGTGTTGCGCGTTGGCGCCAGCAAACCTCGTTGCTGGGGCGCGAGCTGGATTCCCTGGCCGATGTGATCTCCTTCGGCGTTGCGCCTGCGGCCATCGCCTATGGCGTCGGCATGGACGGACTGTGGGATCGCGTGATTCTGATCTACTTCGTTGCGTGCGGCGTGAGCCGCCTTGCCCGCTACAACATTACCGCCGAGACCCTGGCGCAAGGCAGCGACAAGGTAAAGTATTTCGAGGGCACGCCGATCCCCAGCTCCCTGTTGCTCGTCATGGTTATCGCCATTGCCGTCGGCTACGGTGCGATCGGCGACCAGCTCTGGTTTGGGATGATCCACATCGGTCCATGGCAACTCCACCCACTGGTGTTGATGTTCGCGCTTTCCGGCTCATTGATGATCAGCCGGACACTGCACATTCCTAAACTCTGAGGTCGTTGCTGCCTTACCCCGGGGCAGTAATCGGTGTCAGGGCTGATGCGACAACTTCTCGTCGAGGAAACGCAGCAGCGCGGCGATAACGGTCAGCAGTACCGGCCCGATGATCACGCCGATCATCCCGAAGGCCGAGACGCCGCCGATGACGCCGACGAATACGGCGAGTGTCGACACTGGGGCATGCCTCGAAATCAGCAATGGCCGCAGCAGGTTGTCGGAGACCGATATGCCCGTGCCCCAGATCAACATAAAGATTGCCCCGT
>DMQT01000261.1:3892-5275 GCA_003455595.1 Betaproteobacteria bacterium | reverse complement strand
AAGAGGGCGGTCAAGACCTCGCCGTAGACCACGGCACGGGTCGTGTCGCCAACCAGCTTGAGCAACTCGCGCTTGCGCTGCGGTTCCATCGGCACCAGGCGCACCGCACGGTCGAGCATCTGGCGGCCGTCGCGCAGCAGAAAGAACAGCAGGAATAGCATCATGAGGAAGTGGACGAACGTGCCCAGGGCGCTGAGCACGAAGTAGCCGCTCCTGGTCACCAGCGACTGCAGCAGCATCTGAGCGCCGCTGACCAGCCAGCCCTCGATTTGTGCGGTCGTGGCGGCGAGGTTGTTGCGCAGCCACTCGGCAAGGTTGCCGATGAAGGGGTTCTGCTCCAGTTGCGCGAGCAGACTGGTGTTGAGGCGCAGCGGATGTTGTTGCAGACGCGTGGCCAGATCCGTGATCTGATTCGCGAATGCCGCGCCAAAGCTGAGCAGCGGGCCCGCGAGCAGGACAGGCACCAGCACGGTGATGATCCCCGCCGACAGGTTGGCGCGTCCCCTCAGCTTGCGCATCAGCCAGCTCTGCATCGACGCCAGCAGGTAAGCGAGACAGATGCCCCAGGCCAACGCGCCCCAGAAGGGCGCAAGCATGCCGTACAGGGCGAGGGCGCAGAGAGCCGCGACGACGATCACGAAGCCCTTGGTATAGTGGTCCAAGTTTACTCCTTGGGAAACGTTGAGCCAGTTTATGGCGGGATGATTCGACAAGCCTGCGCCTGAATCCGCCACGACCCGGTGAGGTGACGCGCAAAAGCAGACTGGCTGGTTCGGGTATTCTACTGTTCAACGCATCCCCGCTTGCAGGCAGGTCAGGGGATTTTTATCTTGCGGGTCTGTTTCAGCTAACCAGAGAATCTGTCCGGCATGATCATGGCTTGCCTGCCTGTCTCTTATTGACACATTTCTGCCGGTCGGTGATGGTCTCAAATCCACCCCTTCCAGTCAGACTGACTGCATCGAATGTCTGGTTGTCGGCCGTAGCGGACAGTCAGGCTATCTATGCGCCAGCCAGCGACAGTCAGTAGCGTTTCACTAAATGTGGTTACCCCATTTATTCTTCCTTTTGTGGACTACAAATGGCAGGCCGTGGCCGAAAGCTTGCGGGTGGCGCGCCGCAGCTTTGTCATCAACTGGCTGAACCAGTCCAGTCTGTTATAAAAAGAGAGAAGCAGTCGCGGTGGAAGCGAGGCTTGCCACTATGGATGCTGGCATACAGCCAATGAAGTGTTTGTCCTGTTTTCTGGTATGCCGGCATGAAACCTGAAGTTGCGCTCGGTTATTTTTAGTCTTCTGGAACATAGTGGGCCGTGCTGCTTGTGCAAGGTTTTCCCAATGGGCTGCCGGGGGCGGGTTGTTCTTGCTGCATGGCGATAAGGCT
>DMQT01000261.1:0-3825 GCA_003455595.1 Betaproteobacteria bacterium | reverse complement strand
ATGCAGGGCTATCGGGTTCCAATATTCATGACTAAGGAGAGGTAATGAAAAACGGCATGCGCAGACTCTTCCGGGACATCTTGTTGTCCTGTGGCTTGTTATTTCTTTTTGCTGGCAGTGTCACAGCCGCAGAACCCACCTACAAAGAGGGCGAAACGATCTTCATCGAAACCGGCGTGGAAGCACCGGACCGCAACCCAACCTGGTATGCGTCCATGGTTGCCAAGCCGTACGCACCTGTATTCGAGATGTTGGCTACGCAAGGCACACAAGGTCGTTACTATCCCTACACCTACCCGGTCACGCTGAAAGACCTCGTACGATTCCATGGTCACGACTGCGAGGGGACAACGACTGCAGCGAACGCTGCGTGGGTGGCGTTCAAGATTCTGTTTCCAGACGGCATCATCGACCGCAGCGTACTCTGGGGCATCAGCGGCGAATCACCCTGCTGGTCCGATGCGGTGGCCTTCCTTACCGGCGCGCGACTGCAATACGGCAACCTGGGATTCTTCAAGGACAAGCGCTACAGCCATGCAATCGTCCTGTACCGGGAAGACACAAAAGTCGCCTACTCGCGACGTGGAAGGAAGGGATCAACAATATCCCCGGCGAGCCGGTCATGTTGCCCGGCAAAGTGTCCTGGCAGCCCAAGGTGACGATGAAGGATGTGGAGGCGCTCAAAGCGGTGGTGAAAAAGGCTGGCGGCAATCCGACGCCTTACCAGGTTGACCTCATGCGCTATCAGCAATGGGCGCATATCAACAACATCCTCGAACACCCGCTTGAAGAGAGCTATCAGGCCAAGGGGATCCAGAACTTCAAATGGGAGGACTGGGTCGACCCAACCAAGGCCATCGCCAAGCCTTATGAACGCACCGACACACGCCTGAAAAACTATCCCTATCGGGACAAGCCGATTGAGGCACCCGTACAATAAAAAGCTGAAAAGGATCAGGCTGACCCGGCATGTGTGCCGGGCGAATGGGTTTGAACAGCAGGCAGGGGCGTGGCCAGAATCTTGAGATGCGCTTACCGTCGGGGTTAATGACTTCTCCAGCTGCCAGTTTTCCCAGATCAGGACGTCGCCGGTCTGCTACAGTCGTCCAAACAACCACATCACCAGTCCGCTCAGCCTGTGATAGGAGGCCCTTATCTTCTTCCTGCACGCTTTTTAGTTCAAACCTGTCTGAACTTGCATAAATTTAGTGTAAAGGCAACTGATTGTTGCTGGCTTGACGGGTGGATTGCCTGAACGTCGGTAAAGGCCGACGATCCGACCTTCGTGCGTGTACGCTGTCTGCCCGCTCCTCAGCCTTTTTAGTCGGCCAGGCAGCGTCACTCAGTTGATATGAGAGTCAGGTATGTGGCAAGCCCAAATCGGTAAGGGCTCAGCCATCTACAGACCGTCAAATGAAAAATTCTGAAAAATTCATCTATCTCCTGAAGGACTGGTTTGAGCCAATAACCCGTCATCGAAGACTAAAGAAATCTTGATACGAGAGGAGGGTTGAATTTCGCCAACGTTTTTCTCCTATCTTTTGTGCGGCAGCGTACAGATCCCGGTTGCCGTTGTTGCTACGTTGTTATTCAGGCTTCGACTTGGCACGTCGGCAATAACCGTTGAAGTCATTCATTCCTACATTCTGGAGACTCAACCATGAAACTGATCAGCAACTATCTTTCCGCAGTTTTCCTGGCCGTCACACTGGTGTCCGTCATGGGTTGTTCGTCCGCGCCGCGGGATACTGGTCAGTACTTAGAAGACAGCGACGTTACCACCAAGGTAAAGGCGGCCATATACAATGATCCCTTGGCGAAGGACAACGAGATCAATGTCAGTACCTTCAAGGGTATGGTACAACTGAGCGGCTTTGTGAGTTCGCAGGCCGCTGTTGACAGGGCAGTCGAGTTGGCACGCGGCGTCAGCGGCGTGAAAGGCGTCACCAACGACATACGTCTCAAGTAAGCGATGGCTGATCGCGGACCGTTGCCGGATGTTATGTCCGGCAACGGTTATGGAGAATACTTGTTCATCGCGGGTTCATTCTTCGGCATGCCGCTGCCCGAATCCGCCTGAGGTTGCCGCTGAACGTAGCAAAGAGAGAAGCCTGAGTATTATGTCGCCAATCTTGCAGAGCAGATGTCCACGAAAAAGGTTTAACATCAACATCAGCGTAGGAATCTCCGGCCAGCCAAGACGTCGGTTGTTGTCACCACTTCAGACATTCTTTGTGGTCGCCAAAAGACCAAAATGGTCGGGAGCACGAGTTCGATATCCGAGACAGCAGACGTTCAATATTTCCTACCTCAGGTGATCGCTCACCGTCCGCAAAGGCCGGCGATCCGACCTTCGTGCGTATACGCTGTCTGCCCGCTCCAGGGCCGTTCAGCCAGCGAAAGCGGTCGACCAACGTTTCCAGCACACTAGGATAACTCGTTCGCGAGAAGCAATTGCGCCTGTGGGCAGGCATGTCATTGCAGTTTTATGTTTAGCCTCGAAATAAAACCTTTCTCCAAACTCTGCGCGCAAAGTACAATCCCGCTGCCCGAAATGCTGCAAGACGTGTTTTCAGATGCCGCATGCTGAAAATTGCGAGTGACACGGATCACATGTGGCCTTCTGTTTCTTAATCACACCCCACACCGTTAGGAGAAGCAATGCAACTGAACAAACTTACTGCCACGCTGGCAGCGGTGGGACTGGCTGTGCCTGGTCTGGCCCTGGCCACAAACGGCATGCTCATGGAAGGCTATGGACCCATCGCCGCAGGCATGGGCGGCGCGGCCATGGCCTATGACAACGGCACCGCTGCGATGGCGAACAACCCAGCCACCCTCGGTCTGATGGCAGAAGGCAACCGGGTGGACGTGATGCTGGGTTTTGTTGGCCCTGATGTGTCGGCCCCAGGGACGATGGGAAAATCCAAAGCGGACGCCTTCTATATGCCGGCCTTCGGTTATGTGAAAAAACAGGGCAAGCTGGCCTACGGTGCAGGTATTTATGGTCAGGGCGGCATGGGTACCGAGTATGCCAATGGCGACATGTCGCAAGTGAGCGTGGGACGGGCGATTTTCCCGCTGGCCTACAGCGTCAATGACCGTTTCAACGTGGGTGGAAGCGTTGATATCGTCTGGGCGGGCATGGACCTGGTGGCTGGCCAACCCAGCATCAATTTCAAGGATGGCAGCAACTTTACTGGCTCCGCCAAGGGTTACAGTCTGGCTGGCAAGCTCGGCTTCACCTACAAGCTTAACAATGCGCTCACTGTCGGTGGCGTCTACCAGACCGCCGGCAATCTGCCCGACCTCAAGGATGGCGCTTACAAGGTTAAGGGCTTCGACATGCCACCCATCCTTGGCCTGGGTCTGTCATGGCAGGCGAATGACCGGCTTATGATCGCGGCTGACGTAAAGGACGTGATGTGGAACAGCAGCATGAATACTGTGACCATTTACAAGAATGGCGCTGTCGTCGCCCCATTCCAGCAGGACTGGAACGACCAGATCGTGCTGGCGATGGGTCTGTCCTACCAGTTTAACGATGCTTTGACCGGCCGCATTGGCTACAACTACGCCAAGAATCCGATCCCGAATCAATTCGTCAACTACCTGTGGCCGGCGATCGCCGAAAATCACTACACAGGGGGCTTCGGTTATGCTTTCAACAAGCAGTCCGCGCTCAATTTCGCGCTGAGCTATGTGCCGGCAGTGTCGGTAACGGGTACGGGCGCCGCCATGCCCGCAGGGAACGGTGGCATGCAGATCAATCACAGCCAGGTGAACTGGCAACTGATGTACAGCTACAAGTTCTGATTCGCGTGT
>DMQT01000307.1:10621-11580 GCA_003455595.1 Betaproteobacteria bacterium | reverse complement strand
GTATAAGAGACAGGCTCTGTACCCAAGCGCCGACGCGGCTTGGTCGCCTCCAGCAGGTCTTCCAGCACCGCCTGCCGGTCGAGCGAACTGACCAGCTGATTGGTCGCGACCTGCTCCTGGCTTTCCACCAACCGCAGCAGCACGCCCGACAGCTTGGCCGGTTTGGACGCTGCCAGACACGCGCTCCAATCCATCACTTACAGCTTGCCCCGCATGGCATCCAGATAGCCCAGCACCGTAGCAAGGCCTTGCACGCTTTTGATCTGTTCAGCCGGAATTCCCCCCGTGTGCAGGTTTTCGGTCTCCATCCAGTGCCGCATCTGCTCGGGATTGCCTCCCACCAGCACATACAGCGCACGGTAACAACGAATGAACAGCAGCGCCAATTCACCCGCCTTGCTGCCAGGATCGATGCCGCCCCGGCTGATGGCGGTGCGGTTCTTGCCAATCACTGCGCCCAAGTCAGCCTGACTCATCCCCAACTGCTTGCCAGCATTGAGCAAAGCTTCCGTCAGAACGCTAGCTTTATTGGTTTGGTGTGCGAGTGCAAGGTTCATGGGATGCTCCTGAATCAGGGCTAGAATTAGAATGATTGCGGCTGTAAATTTAGCACATTCTATGTATTATTTGTTTAATTTGCACACATCGATATTAAGCTAAACGCAACCGGAATTCAGCAATACAGCGTTTGCCACGCATCAACCACCACTTGCCATCAACTGACGGGCTTTGGCACAAGCGGCATCCTGATTCAAACGACATACAATTTGTAACGCAGGCATGGCTTCCTTGCGACGGTTTAAACCAATCAGCAGCATGCCTTTGCTGAGCTGCGCTTTTGCGTTGTCGGGTGCAAGCTGAACCGCGTGCTCATAATCCTGCAACGCGGCTTCGTTGTGTGCCAATGCCGCCTGCACTGCACCGCGAGTAACATACAGCGATGCAACTCGTGGTTGCAG
>DMQT01000307.1:4543-10570 GCA_003455595.1 Betaproteobacteria bacterium | reverse complement strand
CTTCGGGATAATTGGGATTGAGTTTGAGCGCAAATTGCAAATCACGGGCGGCTTCGGCACGTTGTCCCAGCATCAACGATAAATGCCCTCGGTTGTAATAAGCCGCCGCCAATTGCGGCGCGAGCTTGATGGCATTGTTCATGTCGGAATACGCCAATTCGGTTTGCCGCTGTTGTGCGTAAACAACGCCACGATTGAGCCATGCTTGAGCGTTATTCGGTGCCAGGTGAATGGCGTAATTCAAGTCTGCCAGTGCCTTGTCGTACTGCCCCTGGGCAGCATAGCTCAACCCGCGATTGATATAGCCGTCCGGAAAATCAGGCTGAATCCCGATCGCACGGGTGTAATCGGTGATGCTCTGGGCGATGCGCCCAAGCTGAAAATTCAGGTAGCCGCGATTCAGATATGGGTCGCGGTAATTCGCACGAATCGAAATTGCTTTGTCATATAGGTTGAATGCCTCATCACTATGCCCCTGCAACATACGAATAACACCCAGATTGAAATTAGCCTGTTCGGCGTTGGGGTTGATTTTGATGGCACGAATGAAATCAGCTTCAGCCTCGGATAAGTGCCGCGCCTGCATTAGTGCGTAGCCGCGATTGTTATAGGGGCGTTCTGCACCTATCAGGCGAGTGTCGGTATTTTTGTCAACCGCATCCGACCATAAAGTGACGGGGTCAGCAAAAGTATTGATGCGTGCCCATGCAATAGTGGCGAACACGATACACAGTGCGAATATGGCGATTTGCTTGATACGGCTGTCGAGCATACCCATCAGCCCGACGATCAGTAGCGGCAAGGTCGCAAACCACAAATAGCTGCGATATAAAACAAACGGTTCCTGCAAACGTACGCTGGCGAGCTCAGTAAAAAACAGTAGCCAGGGTGTGAGCAGGGCAAAGCCGATCAAACCGCGCTGACCCCCTTTGCGTAACCAGTAAAAAGCCACAAGCGGGTAAATGAGAAAAGCAATAAAGCCTGCCAATTCAGGCCACACAAAAATCCTGTCTGGAAAGAATTGGCGCAAATCAATCGCGAGCCAGCCAGGGTTAGGAGCCAGCCAGAGCAAAAAATACTTGAAAAACAGATAAGCCTGCGAGATGACACTGTACAAATACACATGTTCTGGCATGACGCCGCCATTGTTTCCCGACATTTGCGCCAGCATCGCCTGGGCGTAAATTTCATACGGCGCACCGAGCACACCCTTGGTACGCAAGAGAATGAATATTCCAATCAGCGCGAAACCAAGATACACACCCCAGGTACGACGCACAATGTCGCGCATGCTCGCACCGTACCAGACTGACAGCAGCAGCGCGACAGCGGGGAGCATGATGCTGTGCTCTTTGGAAAATACAGCAAGAAAATAGAAGACCAGGGTGGCCACGAACCAGCGCGTACCATGTTCGCGGCTAATCCCTTCGAGATAACACAACAGCGTGGCTACGCTGAATAGCGTCGCCATAATAATGCTGCGCTCTACCAGATAGGCAACGCCGTACACCGCAACGGGGTGCATTGCAAAAACAAGCGCGAGCAGAAATGCGGTAAGTGTCTCAGCGGATTGTGGATTACGAATTACGGATTGTGGATTGTGGATTGTGGCCAGGGTAATGACGCGCAGGAAAAACATAAAAAGCAGGCTGCTGGTCAATCCATGTAACAAAATATTCCCCCAGCGCAATGCTGGAATATCCATACCGAACACTTCATAAGTCCAGCCGAAGGTCGCATAAGAAAACCATCGCAAATTGAAATGAAACAGCGATGTACCATAATTGTGCAGATTTGTTTCCGTAAAGAAAGGGATGTCGTCAAATACCAATGGATACTGCAGTCCTTGCCCATATAACAGACTGACAGCAGCGAAGATCAAGCCTATGAACAAGACACTCCATTTAACCTGTGGACGAGCAAGCCAGATCATCGCTGATTCAACCAGCGTAAATTTTTGATATGCCGCCAGTGGGTCATAGTGTTTTTGCATTTCTACTCTACTTAGGAAATTAATTTAAAACATTAAAACCCGTCATAACAAAAAAGCAGGACGCGAACGTCCTGCTTTTTAAACTGCGATACTGACTGAATCAGCCTTCACGCATCATCAGCATGTACTGAATTTTCATGGTGAGGGCACTGCCTGCGATAATGGCAAACAGGGTAATGAACGAGCCTAGCGCCAGGGTGGAGACGCCGGTAATGCCCTGACCAATGGTGCAGCCCAATGCCAGTACGCCGCCAAAGCCCATCAGCACTGCGCCGAATCCGTGGTTGATGAAGTCTTTTCCTGACGCAAACCACTCGATGCGGAAACTGCGGGAGAACAGCGACCACACCAGCGAACCGGCAATTACGCCCAGCAGTGCCATCACGCCGAAGGTCAGCAGGTCATGCTTGAAGCCGGATGCAGCATAACCCAGGGTCTGTCCCATGGGGTTGATGAAGGTGAACGATTGCGCACTGAGCGGACGGCTGTCAGCCGGTTTGCCGGCGTCAGAACTGGCCAGGAAATCCCACTGCTGCACATATTCAACCAGCGTATGCGTATCGCCATCCACTTTGACCATGACATGGCTGGTAACGTACCAGGCGGCCAGTACGGCAAGACCGACCACCAGACCGCCGAGGATGTTGTCGCGGCTGCTGCGAAAATCGGCCGACTTGAACACCCAGGCCAGAATCGCCAGACCCAGTGCGCCACCGATAATCAGGCGTGCCTTGACTGCTTGATCGGCCCCGGCAATCAGCGTACCCAGATCCTGATGGCCACTCAGATTCACTGCCAGCGGACGCAGCCAGTCAAAGAACAGCACAGTGAACAGGGTCTTGTCCGAGCCAGGGAACGGGTTGGTCATGAAATATGCAATCACGCCGATGATCAGCACCACGAAGATTGACTTGATGTTGCCGCCGCCGATACGAATCAGTGATTTGTTGCCGCAGCCCGAGGCAAAGGTCATGCCGATGCCGAACAGCAGCCCGCCGAGCAAGTTTTCCGCCCATATGAACTGCGCACCACGGTAGGGTGGATACGCCCCGTCCAGACTCACTTTGCCAAAATACTCCAGCATCACCACGCCAAGCATTGCGACGGCAATGGCCAGTAGCCACGCACGCATGCGCCCGGTATCACCCATGTTGACCCAGTCGGATACAGCACCCATGGTGCAGAAATTGGTCTTGTTGACGACTGCGCCGAGGATGAACGCGATGCCGAAAGTGAGCCACAGAAAGGCGGATTGCGCCTGCGCAAAGCTATCAAAATTCATGTTATCTCCATGCGGTTGCACATGCACTGAGCGTGCATGCGTTTTTTATGCTGCTGTTTTTACTGCGATTTAGCGTGCTGTAACGTAGCGGGTTGCATCCGTAACCCCGGCCTCGACAAAACCTTGACGACGCAGGCGACACGAGTCGCATACCCCGCAAGCCAGACCAGAAGCGTCGGCCTGATAGCACGAAACCGTGGCATTGTAATCTACCCCCAGCGTGGTTCCAAGCGCGATGATTTGCGCCTTCGACAGTTGCATCAGCGGGGTATGGATACGCAACTGCTGGCCTTCGACCCCGGCCTTGGTGGCGAGGTTGGCCATGGTCTCAAACGCGGCGATATATTCAGGACGGCAATCGGGATAGCCAGAATAATCCACTGCGTTAACGCCGATGAAAATATCGCGGCTGTGCAACACTTCCGCCCATGCCAGCGCAATCGACAGCATGATGGTATTGCGCGCCGGTACGTAGGTAATCGGGATGCCCACACTTTCCTGTTCGGGCACAGCGATACGGGTATCGGTCAACGCCGAGCCGCCGAACATGGTCAGGTCAAGGCGCGATACGCGATGTTCGACCGCGCCCTGTTGCACCGCTACGCGCGCGGCGGCGTCGAGCTCAGCGCGATGGCGCTGGCCATAATCGAAACTCAGCGCATGGCAGGCATAGCCCTGGCTACGCGCCTGCGCCAGCACGGTGGCCGAATCCAGCCCGCCGGACAGCAGGATGACTGCGTTGCGCGTATCGCTCATCGCCCTGTGACCTCGCCCCATAAAATTTTATGCAGCTGCACCTGCACCCGCACCGGCAACCGGTCGTGCAACACCCAGTCTGCCAGTTGTGCGGCGGGCAAATCGGTATGCACAGGCGAAAACAGCACTGGGCAGCGTGCGGTGAGACCATATTGCGTCAGGCAGTCACGCGCCCAGTCGTAATCGGCCGCATCGGTGATGACAAACTTGAGCTCGTCGTGCGGTGTCAGCAGCGGCAGATTTTCCCAGCGGTTTTTGCTGACTTCACCCGAGCCCGGCGTTTTGATATCGACAATGCGCGATACGCGGCTGTCCACGGCACTGATGTCGAGCGCGCCGCTGGTTTCGATCGACACGTCATAGCCTGCGTCGCACAGGGCGGTGAGCAGTAACGGGGTGTTTTTCTGCGCCAACGGCTCGCCGCCGGTCACTGTGATGTAGCGCGGCTGATAGGCGGCCACTTGTTCAAGTATGGTGGCGAGAGTCCGGCTCTCGCCNNGCACAAATACTGTCGGCAGCCCGACGCGACTGGTTTCGCCCTGTACCGAATAAAAAATCTCGGTAATGCGCAGCGTGGCCTCGTACATTTTACTTCAACACCGTCAGGCGTCTTTTGGCGAGCTCGGCAGCGTTGCTGTTGGGGAATTTACGCACCAGTTCTTCCAGGGTCTTGCGGGCGGCCTTGATATCGCCGAGCTCAAATTGCGCGCTGGAAATATTCAGCATGGCATCCGGTAGTTTCGGGCTGCTCGGATAGCTGGTCACCAGTTTCTGCTGGCTTGTCAGCGCGGCTTTGTAATCCTTGCTGGCGAAATGCGCATTACCAATCCAGTATTGCGCACTGGATGCCAGCGTGCTGGTGGGGTAAGTTTTAATGAAGCCGTTGAAGGCCGTAATTGCCGCCGGATATTTCACCGCTTTGAATAGCCCCAGTGCGGCCTCATAGGCTGCCGCTTCGGCAGCGCTCGGCGCAGTGGAGGCGTTTGCCGCACTGTCCGGTGCGGCTACTACCGGCGGCGGGGTTTCCGCTTTGACCAGGTTACGCATACGCGTATCCAGATCCATATACAGGTCGTTTTGACGTTTTTGCGTCACGCTGATGTCGTTGGATTGCACGTCGACATCACCGCGCAGCTTTTTAACTTGCGCCTTGAGCGCTTCAACTTCGGACAACAGATTCAGCATGGCACCGTTTTGCAGCATCGCTTCGATGCTGCCAATACGCGTATCGAGACTATTAATTTGCACCTGCATGTCGGCCTGACGGCGCGCCACGTCCCCATTGTCGGCCAGCACGGGCGATACGAGCCCGAGCAGCCCCAATACAACACCTATATAGAGAAATGGCACGCGCATCATGTGAACTTATTCGCCTTGGTAAACGAGGTCGGCGCGACGGTTTTCTTTCCACGCGGCTTCGTCGTTGCCCGCTGCCTTGGGTTTTTCGGCACCAAAGCTAACGGCTTCCATCTGCGACTCGGACACGCCCATCACATTCAATACCTTGCGCACGCTGTCAGCACGACGTTGGCCCAGTGCCAAATTGTACTCGCGGCTACCACGATCGTCGGTATTGCCCTGAATCGTGACTTTGGTATTTTGATGGCCGCTCAGATAACCGGCGTGCGCCTGCAACATCGGACGGTAGCTATCCTGCACCAGCGAACTGTCGAATTCAAAATACACACTGCGTTGTGCCAATGGGCTGTTCGGGTCTTTCAGCGGATCTGATTTTTCAGCCAGTGCACGCTGTTCAGCCAACGCACGGGCTTCAGCAGCAGCCTTGTCGGCAGCCGCCTGAGCGGCAGCCGCATCGCGCGCTGACTGTGTGGCTGCGTTGTTGTCCACTACCGGGGCGGGTTTTTGCTGCACGCTGGAACAGCCAGCGATCAAACCAAGCAACAACAGACTTAACAGGGTTTTTTTCATGATTTTTCCTAATATATGAAAAGTTTAAATGAACACAACTCGACAACGACCATCTCAGACTCAATGG